>JAUNTV010000001.1:0-33063 GCA_030538515.1 Paracoccus sp. (in: a-proteobacteria) | reverse complement strand
GCGCGCGGTCCGCGTGCCAAGCCTGCTGATCGAGGGAATGACGGTTGCCGGGGCCTGAAAGCGACCTTGATCTGCTGACCGAAGCCGCCCTTGAGGCGGGCGAGATCGCATGCCGCTACTGGCGTCAGAAGCCCGCCGTCTGGGAAAAGGATGCAGGCGCAGGCCCCGTGACCGAGGCCGATCTGGCCGTGAACGACCATCTGCACGCCCGGCTGACCGGTGCGCGCCCCGGCTATGGCTGGCTGTCCGAGGAAAGCCCCGACAACCCCGCCCGGCTGGATGCGGCGCATTGCTTCATCATCGACCCGATCGACGGCACCCGCGCCTTCATCGACGGGCAGGAAGGTTTTTCCCATTCGCTGGCGATCACGCGCGGCGATCAGGTCGTGGCCGCCGTGGTGCATCTGCCCGCCATGGGCCTGACCTATAGCGCGCGCGTGGGCGGCCCGGCGCTTCTGAACGGCCGGCCCATCCATGTCAGCGATGCGGATATCGGCAGCGCCGATGTGCTTTGCGCGAAGAACGCGCTTGATCCGGTGCATTGGCAAGGCGGGACGCCGCCCGGCCTGCGCCGCAAGTTCCGGCCCTCGCTGGCATGGCGGCTGTGTCTGGTAGCCGAGGGGCGTTTCGATGCAGTGCTTTCGCTGCGCATGGCCTGGGAATGGGATATCGCCGCCGGCTGTCTGATCGCCCAATGTGCCGGGGCCAGCACCAGCACGATGCGCGGCCAGCGGATGCGCTTCAACAACCCTGAGCCGCGTCTCGACGGGCTTCTGATCGCCAACCCGCGCCTGCATGATGCCATGCTGGCGCGGCTCAGCCCCGCCTAGAAAAGCGGGGCCAGATTGGCGTAGGGGTCGCGCGGCATGGTCGCCACGATGGTCGTGCCCGATCCGCCAAGCCCCGCGATCTGTTCGGCCAGAAGCGTGATCGCCACCGACGAGGCGCGCGCAATGGAATCAGGCTGGCCGGGGTCCACCGGCACGGCGAAATCGAAGCTGCGAATGTGATGTGAGCCCGCGCCAGACCCCTCGGCCGAGACGAAATACCGCCCCTTAAGCCGGAAAATCCCGTCATTTGATGCCAGCGCCTGCTCGACCCGGACATCCAGCCGGTGCTGCGGCGGCGAGGGGAAGGGCCATGGCTCGGCCACGACCGAGGCGCCCGAGGCCTCGGAAATCGCGCGGGCCAGCGTGATGGTAAAGGCACGTTCAGGCTGGTCGGCCCAGATCACCCTGTTATTCGCCCGGACCGAGCCATCGCCATCCTGCCAGGCAATTTCGGGGGCAGCCGCGTAATCGGGCAGCGAAACGTTCTTCAGTTCGGTCGCGCCAAGCCGGTTGGCGACATGCTGGCCCGGCGGCGGCGGGTCGATGATGTAACGCGCAACGCCGGTGCCGTCCCCGCATGCGGAAAGACCAAGGGCGGCGGCAATGAAGACAGTAATAATAGTCAGCCTGTTCATGTTCTTATCGTCCCGGAATGAAGGCGCATGACCTTCGTTCTATCGCAGGTGGTGAAGAACCGGAAGCCACCCTGTCCCGGTGGCGGATGCGGTGATGAAATAGATCGCATTTGAGCGGTTAACTTGGAATTCACGCCATCCTGTTAGAGCCTTTCCGGGTAAGGAATGAAACGGGGGATGGCCATGGCCAGCCGGAACGGCAACGCGCCGATCATCATCAAAAAGGTGACCGCAAGCGAAGAAGGCGGCCATCACGGCGGCGCGTGGAAAGTCGCCTATGCCGATTTCGTCACGGCGATGATGGCGTTTTTCCTGCTCATGTGGCTGCTCAACGCAACCACGGAACAGCAGCGCGAAGGTCTGGCGGATTATTTCAATCCCACGATCATCCGCACCATATCCGGAACCGGGGGTGAAGGCACCACCCAGGGCGACGGCCAGCGCGCACCCGCGACGCAGCAGCCCGCCGCGCCTTCAGACCCGATCGAGGCCTTGCAGGCGCATATCCAGGATCAGCTTGCGGGAATCGGCGCCGAATCGATGGAGATGCAGAACATCCTGCGCCATGTCGTCACGCGAATCACCGATGAAGGGCTGGTGATCGAACTCGGCGATCTGATGGATGAACCGCTTTTCGATGCGGAAACCGCCCAGCCAACACCAGCCCTGCAAGAACTGGCGCGAATCGTCGCCCGCGTTCTGTCGCGCACCCGCAACCAGATCGCCATTGCCGGACATGTCCGTTCCTATCCCGCCGTGCTTGCGAATTCTCCGGTCTGGGATCTGTCCACGCAAAGGGCGGATGCCGTCCGGGCGCTGCTGGAACGCGCAGGCGCATCGCAACGACGCTTTCAGCGGGTAACCGGCTATGCCGACCGGCGCAGTCTTGCCGCTGATCCCTCGGCCCCGTCCAATAACCGGATCGAGGTTATTTTACTGAAATGATCCAGCAATCGGGCAGGCATTAGGATGATCTTAAACTTTCTGATGCAGCCTGCACTCAACGACTCACAAAAAGGGTGAATACATGTCGATCTCGTCTTCGCTGAGCGCCGGTGTGGCGGGCCTTGCAGCCAATGCAACGCGGCTTGCGGCTATCTCGGACAACATCGCCAATTCGGCAACCTACGGCTACAAGCGCGTCATCGCCGATTTCGAAGGCATGGTCATCAATCAGGCACGCGGTGCCGGCGTCTACTCCGCAGGCGGCGTCCGGGCATCCACGGCACGGCTGATCGATCAGCGCGGTCCGCTGGTGGCGACCTCGAATCCGACTGATCTTGCCATCTCCGGTCGCGGTATGCTGCCGGTGATCCCCTCTGCCTCGCTGAATAACCAGTTCGGCGAAAGGCCGATGATGATGACCACCACCGGCTCTTTCCGAACCGATGCCAACGGGGTTTTGCGCACCGAATCCGGGCTGGTCCTGCTCGGCTGGCCCGCGAATTCCGATGGCTCCATTCCGCTGATGCCGCGTGACACTCTGGGCGGGCTGGAACCCGTCGTCATCAATGCAAACCAGACCGCGGGTGATCCGACAACACGCATGTCCCTGGGGATCAACCTGCCGGCCACCATGACCGAGGCAGGGGGCCCCACCGACCCGCTGACATCGAAGATCGAATATTTCGGCAATCTCGGCACATCTGAATCGCTGAGTGTCAGCTTCACCCCCGATACGGCCCATGCCACCGGCATGTCGAACACATGGACAATGGAGATCCGCGATTCCGCCACCACCGATGACCCGGACACGGCCGAAGATGAAAGCATCATCACAACCCTGACGGTGATCTTCGCGAATGACCAGACCCGGGGCGGAACCATTGCACAGGTCCTTGACGCCGATGGCGATCCCCACCCCGCCTATGACCCCGCAGCCGGAACCCTGTCGGTGATTGTCGGCACGACCGCGACCTATCCCGGCGACGCGATGACCGTCACGATCGGGAAGCTTGGCGATCCCAACGGGCTGACCCAGCTTGGCGATAACTTCTCGCCCACCAATATCTCGAAAGACGGCTCACCCGTTGGCAACCTGACCGCGATCGAAGTGGATGAGAACGGCTATATCCGGGCAACATATGACACCGGCTTCATCCGCACGATCTATCAAATTCCGCTGGTCGACGTCCCCAATCCGAACGGCCTGATTTCCCTTAATAATCAGACCTATCAGGTATCACCGGATTCGGGCTCGTTCTTCCTGTGGGATGCCGGTGACGGCCCGACGGGCGCAATCGTGGGCTACGCACGCGAAGGCTCCAAGACTGATGTTGCGGCCGAACTCACCGACCTGATCCAGACCCAGCGCGCCTATTCGTCCAATGCCAAGGTGATCCAGACGGTGGACGAGATGCTGCAGGAAACCACGAATATCAAACGCTGAGATAGCATGACATGAGCATCGCAAACGCCCTGAATAACGCGATCAGCGGGCTCACAGCCGCTTCCCGCGGAACCGAACTGGTCTCGACCAATCTCGCAAACTCCCTGACACCGGGCTACGCGCGCCGCGAACTGGAGCTTTCTCCGCGGATCCACGCAAATAATGGGGGCGGCGTTCACATCAACGGCGTCAACCGTATTATCTCGAACACTGTGCTGTCCGAATTCCGGCTTTCCAGCGCGGCAGTGGGGCGGTCTGCGGTTACTTATGATTTTTACAGCAAGATCGAAGCCGCGATTGGCGAACCGCAGAACAGCGCGTCCCTTTCGGCGATGATGAACGAGATGGAGGCGGCGCTGATCTCCGCCTCAGGCAGACCCGATAGTGAAACCCGCCTTCGCGCCGTGTTCGAATCGGCGGGCCAGTTGGTCAAGAAGATCAACGCCATCAGCGCCACCATTCAGGACACCCGAACCAATGCGGATCGGCTGATCGATAAGCAGGTGGATGCCCTGAACGAAGATCTGAATGAGGTCTCGCGACTCAATCGGCTGATCATCATTGAACAGGCGAATAACCGCGACAGTTCATCGCTTGAAGATGCCCGGCGCGGCGTTATCGACCGTATCGCAAGCGTCGTTCCGGTCAGGGAGGTGCCACGTGAAAACGGTCGCATTGCCCTGTTTACCCAAAATGGTGCCGTGCTTCTGGACGGCAAGGCGCCGACGCTTCTGGGCTTCGAGGCGACCGGAGCATTGACACCCGATATCGATCAAAACTCTGAACAGCTTGGCAGGCTATCCATCAACGGTGAATTTGCTTCCAGCTTCGACCTGTCCCTCTTTGCCGGTGGCTCCCTGTTCGAGCTTTTTCAGCTCCGCGATGACTATACCATCACCGCACAGGCAGGGATCGACAGCATTGCGCGCGAGCTTCATGACCGTTTCGCCGATTCAGCAATTGACACGACAATCCCGGTCGGGGGCTCGGGCCTGTTCGTGGATCTCGCCGGCCCTTTCGATCCGGCAAATGAGCGCGGCCTTGCATCACGATTGCGCATCACCCCGACCGTAGATCCCACCCAAGGGGGGCAGCTTTGGCGCATTCGTGATGGATTGAACGCTGCTGCACCCGGCGATGTCGGCGATGGCAGTATATTGGATCAACTGCGTCAGGTGATGGCCGCAACGGAGCCGTTTCGATCAGACAGCGCCCCCGCCGGCCTGGGCAGCGTCGCGACACTTACCTCGACCTTGTTGTCCGATATCTCTTCGCAACGCATCAGCGCGGAAACCCTGCGAACCCATGATGTGACCTTGCTGACATCCCTTCAGGACGCTCTTCTCGCAGATGGCGTCGACAGCGACCGCGAACTGCAGATGCTTCTTCAGCTTGAAAAATCCTATGCAGCGAATGCCAAGGTCATTCAGGCCGTGAACGATATGCTCGATCAAATTCTAAGGATATGACAATGAACTTTGTATCGGTCGGCGACCTTTCCCGCTTTTTTACGATGCGCCGCGCCAGTTCGGGGCTGCGCAATGACATCCAGCGGCTGTCACAAGAAGTCACGACGGGCATCCGTGCCGATGTCGCACGACATCTGGGCGGCAACCTGCATGGTCTTTCCCATATGGAACGTGGCCTACGCGAGGCTGAGGCATATCGCCTGACAACTCAGGAAGCAGCCGCCACGGCATCCGGCATGCAGGCGGCTTTTGGCACGCTGCAAGATATCGCTGATTCATCCTCAGTAAGCATGATTTCCGATACATCGCTCGCCGTCGAACACACGTTGCTCTCTGTCGCGGCTACAGCGGATAGCCAGCTCAGCACTGCGATTGCCGCATTGAACACCAATGTCGGCGGGCGCTTTCTGCTGTCGGGAACAAAATCAAATACGCCACCGGTTGTTTCCCCTGAAGAGCTGTTGGCCCAGGCTCAGTCTGTGATTTCCGGGGCAACGAATGCAAATGAGGCTGTCCAGCTTCTTAAGGATTGGTTCAATGCATCTCCGGGCGAAGATGGCTTTTCGGATATGGCCTATAAGGGGTCTCAAAACGGCGGCACTTCTTTCGGAATTGATGCGTCCAACACTATCCGCTTCGAACAGACCGCAAATGATGCCGGTGCGCGCAATGTTCTCTTTGGCTTGACGCTTGGTGCTTTGGTGTCACGTGGTGCATTTGGCGGCGAGCAGACGGAACAGGCCATCATGATGCGCGCTGGCGGAGGTGCCCTGATCGAAGGTAACGCTCAAATCGCCCTGTCACGCGCTGATCTGGGTATGAGCGAGCAATCGATCGAGCGGGCAAATATACGACTCGGCAGCCTGTCCACGGGCCTAAAAATTGAGCGGAGCAACCTTATTTCGGTGGATGGTTACGAGGCAGGAAGTAAGTTAATTCAGTCCGAGGCCAGGCTCGAATCCCTATTCGCCCTGACTGCCCGCCTTTCCAATCTCAGTCTGGCAAAACACCTGTGACGGCGCGCTTCTTCATACTGATCGCAGCGATCCTGGTAATGCTTCCTGCGCATGCCGCTACGGTTCGGCTGAAGGATATCGTTGCCTTTGACGGTGTTCGCGGGAACGACCTGGTCGGCTATGGCTTGGTCGTCGGGCTGAACGGCACCGGCGACAGCCTCAGAAACGCACCATATACCGAGGATATGATGGTGACCCTGCTCGAAAGGCTTGGGGTTAATGTCAGCTCCGACCAGTTCAGGCCGAAAAACGTCGCAGCCGTTATGGTTACCGCCGTTCTTCCGCCTTTCGCGCGGTCTGGCGCGCAAATCGATGTAACGGTTTCGGCCATCGGTGATGCCCAAAGCCTTATGGGCGGCACACTGATCATGACGCCGCTTAGCGCAGCAGATGGTGATGTTTATGCTGTCGCGCAAGGCTCTGTCATCGCGGGTGGCGTTATGGCACGGGCCGAGAATGCATCGGTTGTTCAGGGTGTTCCAACCTCTGGCACAGTTCCATCCGGTGCCCGCGTCGAGAGAGAGGTCAGTTTTGACTTCACGACCCTTCAGAATATTCGATTGGCCCTGAAACAGCCGGACTTTACAACTGCCGCCCGGATCGAAGCCGCCATCAATGCAAGTGGCGTCGGACGGATCGCCGAGATGACAGATGCAGGGACGGTTACGCTGGATCTGACGCGTATGGGAAGCGTAAATCCAGCCCGCGTTCTCAGCCGGATTGAAAGCATAGCAATCGAAACGGATGGCAAAGCACGCGTGGTTATCGACCACCGCTCGGGAACGATCGTCATGGGTGAGGATGTTCGCGTTTCACGGGTCGCCGTATCTCAAGGAAACCTGACCCTTCGCGTGCAGGAAGTGCCCGTCGTGTCGCAACCCAATCCTTTCACAAACGGTGAAACTGTCGTCATTCGTCATGGCGCAGCAGAAATCACCGAGGAGGCCGGAATCGGCTTTGCCGAGCTTCAAAGCAGCTCTTCACTGTCAGATGTCGTGACCGGCCTTAATGCGCTTGGTGTATCGCCGCGTGATCTTATCGATATCCTCAAGGCAATCCACGCTGCGGGTGCTTTGCATGCGGAGATTGTTGTGAACTGAATTCTTCCTGTCTGTCTGGTCATCGTGGGATAATCAAATGTTACTGCTGCGATTATCCTTGATTATGAACATTCTGCCTCATCATGATTATCGATGAACATGAAAGGTACTTTGATGGATCGCATGATGGTAAATTCCTGCGCGTGCCTTCATAATTCGCCGTCGCTAAAAAGGATGACCCCATTCCGTAGATGATTGGCTTTATGTTTCCTGACAGGGTATAGGCGCAAGCGAGGGCCAGAACATGAATGACAGATTGCAGCTTGTTTGATGGTATCAAGGACGGCCTTCCGAGTACCGGCGATTGTGGCCCCCGCCATGTGTCGTTCGAATATATCACACGTCATGCGGGTTTTTACGCAGTCTCACCCATATCATGACCGAGCCCTGCCCTTAGGTATCACTCAGCAAGATCAGGTGTGTCGACGCGCCGGGCGGTCCGGAATATCGGCCGACGAGGCAGCTTGTGCATCAGCCGGCCCAGCTTCAGATAGCCTCCTTATAAGGCTTGAGGCCGCAGATCTGGCACAGGGAGCGGATATCCGCTACAAGAGCCGCTTAAGTGCTGACCAATCTTGCGATCCCATCGGACTATGGTGGTGAAGGGGCCCGAAAACCTTGCTATATGGCGGGCAGGAATAATGGACAGAGCGGTCGGCCCAGCAGGTGCGGCCCTGTTAAAGAGTTCAAGCACCGGACAAAACTCCGCTCGCTTACGGATCAGACGGATATGACAACACCCCCCTCCCTCACCCTCTTTTTTATCGTAGAGCCACCGAGCTATCAGTATCTGGCCTGCTATCTTGCGGCCTCCATCCGCAACCACCTGCCCGCCGCGGTAGAGCTGGTCGGCTATTGCCCGGCCCATCGGATGGGTGACATTGACCCCAACGCCGTCGAGACTCTTCGTCGGATGCGCTGCGAAATAAGGCCGTTCAGCGCCGAAAACCGCTTCGATCCAGCCTATCCGCATGGCAACAAGCTGCTTGCCTGTCTGGAGCCGCGCGATACGGAATTTTCCGGCTTTGTCGATTCCGATGTGCTTTTTCTGCAACAGAACGAGATTGGAAACCTGGTTGCTGATGGCTGCGTTTCCGCCTCGGTCGCTGCATCGATGTATTGGGCGCGCCAGTCAATCTGGGATAGAATCTACGGCGCGTTTGACATGGAAATCCCCGATGATCGGGTCACATTGATGCGCGACCGGCGCAAGCCGATGATCCCCTATTACAGTTCTGGCTTCGTGACGTTCCCCGAGCAATATCGCACGCCTGAGGGGCTGAGCTTTCCACAGGTCTGGATGGACACGGCCCAGACCATTGATCGGATCGAGGGCCTGGAAAACAGGCGCCCCTATCTGGACCAGATGAGCCTGCCCCTTGCCATTCAGCGTGCCGGCCTGACCTGGCGAGAGCTGCCCGAGGAACAGCATTTCATTCTGGGCGGTCAGATACGCGGTCAGGGACTGCCGGATGACCGGAAAATATACACCGTTCATTATCGCAAATGGGATATCCTCAAGGAAGCGGGCCTGTCCGAACAGGGCTATGATGCGTTGCGCCGGCAGGTTGGAACGCGCCGGGTCAGCTGGATCGGCAAGCAGCCCGTGCCTGCGGGCATTCCGCCGCTGCCAGATGCCGCCGCGCCCGCGCCCGCAGCCCCGCCGGTGCCTGCGAAGGGGCCCGACCCAAGCCGCGCCGCCATCGCCGCAGTAACCATGGTTCATCAGGATCACGCCTTTCTTGCGCGCTGGATCGACTATTACGTCGGCCAGATCGGGCGCGAGAACCTTTATATTCTGCGTCATGGCGAAGATGCCGACATTGACCAGATTGCAGCAGGTGCAAATATCATCCATTTGCCGAATCCAGAGGATAAAAGCGGGTTCGACCGCCGCCGCTGGGTTGCGCTTTCCAAATTCGCAAGCGGGTTAACGCTTTATTACAATTGGGTAATCTGCAACGATGTTGATGAAATCGTCGCCGTGGATCCGGCCGTTTCAGACAGTCTGAAAGGTTATCTTCTGAACAAGCTGCGTGAACCCGTCACCCCGCGGGCGATTTCACCTTTTGCCATTGAGATTGTGCATACTCCGACGACCGAACCCGAGGCATTGGTGCCAGATACGCCGCTGCTGTCGCTTCGGCGAAATTTCCGGCTGAATTCCAATTACGCCAAGCCTTGCATTATCCGCAACCGGATCGAATTTTCCGTCGGCGGGCATGGCAGCAATCTGGCGGATGTTCCGCTGGATCCGCATCTCTATCTTTTCCACTTGCGCTATATGGATGACCGCCTGTCACGCGAACGGCTGGAGCAGCGCAGGCGCTGGATGGCGGAAAAGAATGGTGATCCAAAACAAACCGGACGACGCAAAAGCACCTGGGATCAGGGAGACGAGGCCTTCAATATTCTAAGCCAACAGACCCCCGTGGCCGAAACGATGGATTTTCCAGAGTTCCGCAAACAGATGAGCGAGGGCCGCAGTCAGGCCGAAACCGGAAACTGGTTTTTCAGGAATATGCGATCGAAGGAATTATATCGCCTGCCTGAAAGGTTCACGCGACTTTTCTAGCTCATGCTGGCATAATATTTTACAAATGGCAGCGTCCATATATCCCCATTCCAAACCGCATAAAGCTTAGAATACGCCAGAAAACCGCTCGGGCAGACGATAACTGGTGGCGGGCCGACCCCCGCCCATCAGCGTCCACGGCTCCTTGACGATCTTGTCTTCGCTCATCTTCTTGCGAAATTCAGGGTGGTCGATAGTTTCAGCCACAGGCAGACGCCGTGAGAGCGCATCAAAGGTTTGTGCGGCTGAATTCCAGCCCCATCCCTCTTTTGTCATGGCAGCGACCTCTTCCGCAGTCTTGCCGTCAAGGCGGCGCTTCAGGCTTTTGTCAAGCCGCGCCATTCCCATGCCATAGTCAATGAATCGCAAGTGAAAATTATAAAGATGGGGATCAATTTCAAATCTCTTCAGCGTCGAACCATGGCCACCAGCCTTGAATTCCAGCGGGGCACTGGTGATGCAGGGCTTGGCGTAGTTGGAGTTCAGACGATAAATTCTTCGCCTGCCAAGAATCGGTTCATTTTCGATAAGGGCCTCTGGTTCCTGTTCGGGAACGTGAACCATTTCAATCGCGAAGGGAATCAGTGCTTGCGGTGGTCTTTTTGCGTCCCTTCTGTCCATTAGATAGGCGACAAGATCCTTGCCCTGGGCAGGATCAAGCACCACCAGTTCATCCACATCATTGCATATCACCCAATTATAGAATTGGGTCAATCCAGATGTGAAAAGCGACAATATCTGCCAGCGCCGCTGATTGACCGTTCGTTTCGTTTCATCATAGGGCAGGCTGATCACGTTCACACCGCGCGCAATTTCCGAAACGAGCTTATCGCCGCCATGATTCAGGACATAAATGTGTTCATCCGGCAGGTGCTGTCTGTAGTAAGCCAGCCACCGCCTGAGAAAGAAATCTTCATCCTTCACCATGGTCAAGGCGGCACAGGGGGCTTTTGACGGTTCAATCAAGGCTTGGCCTCATATATCTCTTCCTTGGTTCAGCAGTTAGCACAGCTTGCCATCAAACTTCTACATGCCTTGGCCGATACCCTTGAAGTATCATCCGGTTCCTGTACAGCCTTGGGCCAGAAGATGCACGCGCATCACGACATCAACATGAATCCGGGGGCAGGTTTTGGGGATCAGCATCAACATCGCCGTGCAGTTGGCACGGATCGCGCCGCTTCTGCGGGATTGCCGGAACGGCGTGATGCTGGGGCGTCAGAAGATGCATTTCCGCCCGCCCGGCTGGACGCCGCAACTGATCGACGAGCTTGGAAAACTTGGCATTCAGGCCAGCCGCGACGATCTGTTCCAGGAGGACGGATTTTGTGAAACCTATCTGAACACGATTGGCTGGCCCAAACTTGAGAGCCTTGATTTTTCTGCAATCGAAGGGGCCGAGTATATTCACGATCTTTCCCTTCCGGTCGGAAAGGAATTGCAATCGAAATTCGACCTGATTTATGATGGCGGCACAACCGAGCACGTCTTCGATATCGCCCAATCCTTCCGAAATGTCGATGCAATGCTTCGTGATAACGGTATCTTCGTGTCCTGCGTTGGAACGGATGGCTGGTTTGGGCATGGTTTCTATCAGGTCGGGCCTGATATCCCGTGGCGCTATTGGGTGGCCAGTCTGGGTTACAAGATGCTTGGGTGCTGGACCTTTTCGCGCAAGGGCCGCGAGGCGCCGCGCATTATCGAAGACCCGACGTCAAGCCCGCGCGGCGCCGAGCATCGCTATTCCGATCCGCAATTCATCTTCTATGTGGTCCAGAAATTGCCGCGAGAGGGTGATCCAAAGCCGATCATTCAAAGCCATTATGTGAATTATTGATATGGAAGCTGCGCGCGCGGTCCCCGGCGGGCCGCCGACGCAGGACGGCCAAAGCGCCCCGACGCGGGCCGAAATCGTGAAGCTCGATCGGGGTCGCGACCTCTCCGATCATTTGCAATTCGAACAGCCGGTCAAGAACCCTGTCATGTGCCATATCTTGCAGCAGGATAAGCCCGCCATCGCCCAGCATTTCAATGGCAGCCCCATAGGCTTTAAGAAAATTATCGTCAATTCCGTTGAAATGCAGCAAATCAAAGCGGTGATCCGGGTGTCTGCGACGATAGGCATTCAGCACATGCCCCGGCCGGCCATGCAGGAACGTCACCCGGCCCGCGAAACTCTTCGTTAACCAAGCCATTGCCGCAGGTGTGTAGACCTCGACCGGCGCGGATCGCGGCAGGATACGGGTGCAGGTGTCGAATGCCACGGCCTCTGCCTCGGGCGAGGCCATAAGCTGTGCATAGAGCATGTGCCCGGCGTCAACCCCGATCTGAAGGGGCGCGCGCGCCGCCGCAAGATAGGCCGTGATACGCTTGCGCAACCTGCGCGTGCTGGACATGAAATCGCTGTCGCTTACCCGCTGAGCTTGCCGGAGGCGATAAAAACCCCCGCCATTGATGATGGCGGGAAGTCCCCCGGCATCCAGCGACCCCAGAACCGTGTTGTTGAGATCACGCAGCCCGCCTTCCCAGTCCGGGTGCTGCTGGATTTCGTTCCAGCGGTTTGCCGCCCTGTCGGCCTGCTTTTTCGCCGGGTCCGGTGCCACGGGCGCAAGCGGCACCCCGCCAAGATCCGGCTGCACAATCTGAAGCAGCCTTTTGCGAAGCGCCGTGCTGCGATCACGCATGGCATCCCGGCTAAGGACACGATCTTCGCCCGCGACATCACGGGTGTTATAGCTGAAAGTTGCCGTGGCCCATTTCTGTTCGGCATAGATCTTATCCGGGCCATCATAACGGTTTTCGGGGTCGCTGTGATGCCATGGCACGAAATAATGACTGGGGAATATGGTCAGCTTGTCCGCTCCCCATTTTTGGATCAACCGCATCAGAAACAGGTTTCCCGTCGAATGAAACGGCTTGCGCAATTCCCACGGATCAAGGCTGGCCAGAATATCGATCGTTTCTTTCAACAAGGGATTCCCGGCGTCAGAGGCCAGAAAGGGGGAAACCCCGCGGCCTTCTTCCCCGGCACGATCATAGACCGCATAGACCCCTTTTCTGGTCATCAGCTCATCGACCGGATGCAGGCAAATTGCATCGGCATCCGCCATGAAGCCGCCAAAAGCATAAAGGATTTCATAGCGCATAAGGTCCTGAACACCGGCATATTCGCCACGCCAGAAATATTCGTTGATCAGTCTGCGAGTCCGAAACGGAAACCGCATCAGAAAATCATTGTCGTAAAGCCTGTATTCCCAATCCGGGTGCTTGTCCCGCCAGCTTTGCATCCATTCCAGCGGGGCCGGACGCGGACCTATCCAGATATGGCTCATGATCTTGGGGATGGCGACTGTCATTCTGCTAACCTGATTTGGATGAGATATGCCGTTCCAGCAATGCCTGTCTGGCTTTGGTTGCAAAGTAATAGCCGTCAGCCTCCAGCAGGTTGAGCGCCGGCAACGCGAGCCCTGGATGGCGGGACGCCAGCAGGTTTTCGGTGAAGGAGCGCGCCCATTTGCGCACCATGCGCCGCTTGCGCAAGGCCCCCCAGGTGACAGGGCCAAGACGTCCGGTTTCGGCAAACTCCGCAAGCATCGGGTTAAGCGCACCGGCCTTCACCACCACGCGAATCGCCTCATGCGTCGCGTGGTTCAGCTTGACCTGCTGGACATGGGGCGCCGCAAGCCGCGCCGCATGCTGCCGGTCTTCGGGGACAAGCGGGTCAAACAGCACCGTCGCACGGGGCAGATACGGAATCGCCGCGCTTGCATCCAGAAACTGCGGGGTCGTCCAGTCGGAGTTCTTCACCGCCCATGAATAGCGCTTCTCGAACGGGCAGATCGCCTGGCTCATCGTTGATTGCGGCGAAAAGGCAAGCACCGTCGCGCCCGGAACAAGCGGCGCGAAGTTCAGCGCGGCAAAGCCCCCCATGGATGCGCCGGTGAAGATCACGCGGTCGAAGGCGTCAAAGAAGCGCGCATCGGCCAGATGGCGCAGCAGGTCGGGGGCTGTCTTTTGCCGGAACCAGTCCTTGGCATGGCTCTGCACCCCGAGGATGGAATAGCCCATCTCTCCGGCCTGCCGGTATAGCCATGGAAGGCGCGGGTAAGGGTGGTCGAGGGTCGCAAGATTGTCGAAGCTGACCAGAAGCACCCGGTTGCGCGGGACGAACCACAGATAGGCCGTATCCGCAACCACCCGCCATTCCCGATCCGCCGTGATTTCAGGCAGTTCTACCTGCGGGGGAAGGGGCGGGGCGGCGTCGGTCATGTCAAATCCGTGTCGGTGCAGGTTTGCTTGCCACAATGTCACCACCGTATTCAACTGGCCATCGGAAACCTCTTCCGCTAACCTGCACCCTGTTGTTTTTAACGAGCCGCAGAAAGACCTGTATCCCGGCTCCTGGCGGCATGAGGTGGCTTTTTGTCGGACAAGACGGATGACGCGGGCTCAGCCCCGGCAGGACGCGGCGTTGTGGTCATCGCCCGCAATGGCGAGGTGATCGGCTATGATTCAACCGGCCTTGTCATGCGTCTGTCCGACAAGGTGATTGCGGATATCGGCCTGCGCCTTGGCACCAGCCTGCATGCGGGTGGCCCCGCCCGGCCCGCGCCTGCGGCCGAGCGGATCGATCCCCATGAGCTTCTGGAAAAGATCGATGCCTGGGACGTCCGGCAGGATGGCGAATGGCTTTTCTTTACCGCCCATCTGCCCGGTCGGCAGGGCGTGCGTGGCTTTCGCCGTGAAGTTGACGGCGGGGCCATTCTGGCTGATGCGCCAGGCCCGCTTTTCGGCATTCTGGGTATCGGCGGGCCGCGCGCCGCACTGGCCAATCAGGAACGCAGTGCCTTCCCGCATTACGTTCTGGCCCCCGCCGATGACATTGGCGCTGTGGGCCATTTCGCGACCGGCCAGCCCGAACAGACCCACCGGCTGGAACCGCTGCGCGAGATGACGCATGAAGCCCTGATCGCCGATACGATGCTTGGCTGGCAGCTTGACAAGTTCGAGGCCCTGCCCCTGTTCATGGCGCGCGTCGAAACCGACAGCGCGGCCTCGGCCGCTGATCTGGTCGCGGGGGCGGCCTTTTCCAACATGATCGCGGCGGCCCGAAACCTGGTCAATGCCGCGCGTCATCTGGGGAAAAAGCCGCAGCTTCTTTGCGTGACGATCGACTATGCGCTAGAGGATATCTCCGGCTCGGCGGCAGCCTATCGCGATTCCCTGATAGAGCTGATGCGCAAGACCGAGGCCGAGCTTGCACAGCTTGGGCTGGAGCCGCCGGTCTTCGTGGCCCGGCTTGACAGCGGTGCCTGCGGGATGGCTCAGAATGCCGCGCTGGAAGGGCAATGGGAGCTTGGCTGGAACCATGGGGATCACAGGTTCATCTATTCCGCCCCTGCCTATATGTTCGCCCATGACGAATATGACCGCCCGACCCCGGATGCCCGGCGCGAGATGGCCGAGATGACAGCCGCCGCCGTGGCAGAAGCACAGACATGGCTGTGCCCGACCTTCTATCTGGCCGAATTCAGCACGCGCGACCCCAGGGTGATCCGCCTTGTCGCCCGCGCTTCGGGTAATCTGGTTCTTGACGAAAGCGACCCGTTCGATGCCGGACCGACAGCCGGGATCAGGCTTGTCGGGGCCACGAATGATGCGCGCGTTCAATCCGTGGCAGTCGACCCGGAAGACCCCCAGACGCTGCTTTTGACGCTGACCGCCCCGCCCCAGGGAACCGCCCTTTATGTCGCCCATGCTTATGCTGCCGAGGCACGTCCGGGGCAGTATTACGCCAATAGCGGCAGCATCCGCGATGACTGGTCCATGCTCAGTGCGACCGGCCGCGTCCTGAACCGGTGGGCGCTGCCTTGCCTTTTGCCCGTAACGGCCGGGGGTGGCGATGCTTAATCTGTCGGATGACCTGCCCGCCGCCGCGCTTCTTGACGGTGCCAGATCCGATCTGCGCGAAACGCTTGCCGACGGCACCACGCTTTGGTTCGAGGGCCTGCGCGAAGCGTTTGAGACCGATCCCGATAGCGATGTCATCAGCGCCTGGAACAGCAGTTCCGCCGCCCCCTTTCAGGCCGTGCCCGTAAAGCCGAACACCGGGAATGGCCGGATTGCCAAGGTTCAGGGCCATGCCGGGCTGTCCTGTCTTGCCGGGGTGAATTGTGGGCTTGTCGCCCCCCATGTAACGACCAATGCCGGCCATTGCAGCTTCGCGGTGATCTATCAGCCGGGCAGTTCCGCCGCTTCGCTGACGCTGATGACGCTCAATACCGGCGAACATGCCGGCGGCGACGGGCGCGCGAACTATCTGTTCCTGTCGGATGATGGAAAAGCCTTCACGATCAAGGACACGCATGAAGCGGTCAGGATCGAGACTCCGGTGCGCTCACCGGCTGATCGCCCCCGGATGGCGCTGGTGACGATCTCGGGTGATACGCTTGCCTTTTCTGAAAACATCGACGAGCCGGTCATCGCGCGCGGCACCGACCCGGCGATGAAGATGCCTGCCGATTTGTTCATCGGATGCCGCAGCCAGCGAAAGGGCCTGCAGAAAACGCTTGGGCAATCGACGATCCTCGATGTTTTCTTCTGGCCCCGGAATACATTGCTGTTACCGCGCTGCCCCGAAGACAGCGCGCTGTTGCTGGCCATCAGGCGCTATTTTCTTTGGGGTTACTGATCCGTGAGCTTTTCGCGCGAGACAATCGGCAAGGGGAATATCTGCGTCATCTGGGTCGACGATATGATCGACGTCTTTACCTGGCGCGATACTTTCGGGCTGACAATCCAGACACCCAATCTGGACCGTTTCATGAGTCAGGCCGTGCGCTTTACCAATGCCTATGCCACCGTTCCGCTTTGCGCCCCCTGCCGTGCGGAACTTGCGACGGGAATATCCCCGTTCCGATCCGGGCTTCTGGATCTCAACCGTTTCTGGCGCGACGTCTATCCACCAGAAAAGGCATGGGCTTATGACATGCGGCGGGCGGGCTTTTACAATTTCACGACCGGAAAGGTGGATTCGAACTATCGCCCCATGCCGAAAAGCTATCAGCGGATTCTTTTCCACGAGGACCGGGCGGCCACCGATCTTGAGAATCGCCGCGGTGTTCATGATTATCTTGGGCGGGGGCCGGGAATTCGCGGCGTCAATCACCCCGATGATGATGGCAGCCAGGATGATCGCTTTTATGATTACTGGGTCGCACAGAATGCGATCAACTTCCTTGGAACGGCTGACCCTGATCGCCGGCACTTGATTCAATTGGGATTCAAGCATCCTCATTACAATCTTGATTGCCCGGATCGCTTCTATCAGCTTTACAACCCCTCTCGGATCGTCTGGCCTTCGATTGCCGCGCCCGAGGATTACTTCGGGCCCCAGCCCGGCTTTGCCGTTTACGAGGCGGCCTATATCGCCAATGGCCGCTGGACCCCCGAAAAATCGGGGGACGAAGCATGGCGGCAGGTCGTCCGCGCATATTTCGCGGCGATTTCCCATGTGGATCATGAAATTGGCCGCTTCCTGAACGCGCTTGCGGCCTCTGCCCTGGCAGAGAATACGGCCGTTATTTTTCTGTCGGATAATGGTTTCAATCTTGGAAATCATGACAGCTTCCACAAGATGAGCCAATGGGACAGCGCCGCCCATGTGCCGCTTGGGATCTGGCATCCGGCCATGCGCGAAGGGCGGCAGATCGATATGCCGGTCTCTCTTCATAACGTTCCGAAAACGATCATGGATCTGGCGGGCCTGCCCTATCGCCCGGATTGGGTCAGCGGGCAAAGCCTGCTGCCGCTGATTGATCCGTCCTTCGGCCAGTTTGATACCAGCAAATCGCCAGTGACCAGCGTGTTCGGCACCCTGTCCGTGCGCCCCTCGGTCGAGGGTTATCGCCATTTGCGATATTTCCGTTATCCCAACGGGGAAGAGCACGTTTACGATATCGTATCCGATCCTGGCGAAACCGAAAATATCGTTGAAACCGCGCCGCTGGAGTTTCTGCGGCAGGAACTTGTAAAGGGCGCGCTTGATCTTGGGCTTGATTTACGCGGATTTGAAAACCCCGCCGATGGTGTGAATGCCATGATGGCGGTTGACGGCACGGTCGTCATGGCGGGTGGCCTGGGTGATACACATTATTGGGCCTATGGACATGACGCCGAAAAGATCCACAGGGAAAAGTCAGCCGCAACGGATACGCTCTGGTATATGGCTGGCCCGGACGGCTACATTCTGCACTGCCCGCGCAACGTTCAGAAACTGCGGATTGCAACCGTCGTTTCGCGGCACGAGGCAGACCCTGAAACCGGGAAAATAATCCGATTGGTTGCTCATCCCGATACGCCCATAGAATTCGAATCGTCCGAGCGGGTTCTGGTGGATGTCACCGGCTCAAAAGGGGACGATATCATGTTCGGCCCCAAATATGGCGGCGCAACATTCCACGGCGGGGATGGAAATGATTATCTTGTCGCCAAGGCGACCCTGGCCAACAGCCGCCATTTCTTTTACGGCGGTGCCGGTGATGATACCCTGTCGGGCGGACCTGGATCGGATATTCTTGACGGCGGGTCGGGGAATGACGTCATTTTTGGCCGACGCGGTAATAACAAGATTTATGGTGGCCATGGCAATGATATAATCATTGACGGCGATGGAACGTCATTGATCGACGCCGGCCCCGGTCGAAATCAGATTTCGCTGGCGCAGGGCGATGATACGGTTCTGATAGGAACCGGCGTGAATATCATTGATCCGGGAACCGGCGCGGTTACGTTCCATATAGCCTATGGGGGTGTGACATTGATCCAGAAATGGGCGCCGGATCAAAGCTATAACCTGTCTGGCTGGCCGGGATCGGCTGAAATTCAGGACCTCGGCAATAACCGCATTCGTCTGCGCCTTGGCCTGTCTATTATCGACCTGCATGGCGTGCGCGATTCTGAGCGGCTGAAAGCGCAAATCATCTATAAGGAATAGGGCCGAATCCACAAAAGCGGGATCGACCCCCACGCAAATGCGCATCCGGCCCGTTACTTTCCGGGCTAGATAGTCACGTTCAGCGCGCCGCCATCCAGAAGGATATTCTGCCCGACGATGAACTTCGCCTGTTCGCTGCACAGGAAGGCGCAGGTGGCACCGAAATCGGATGCTTCGCCATACCGGCCTGCGGGAATGGTGGCCTGACGGCGGGCGCGGGCTTCTTCGATGGTGATGCCTTCGGCCTTTGCGACCCCGCCATCAAGACTGTCGGCGCGGTCGGTTGCATGCAGGCCGGGCAGAAGGTTGTTCACGTTAACCCCGTATCCCGCCACATCGCGGGACATGCCCGCGACAAAGCCGGTCAGGGCGGTTCTTGCAGTATTCGAAAGCCCCAGAACCGCAATCGGCGCGCGGACAGCGGCAGAGGTGATATTGACGACGCGGCCCCACCGGCGATCGATCATGCCGGGAACCGTTGCCTGCATCAGCGCGATGGCCGCGAACATATTGGCATCGATCGCCTTGATGAAATCGTCGCGGCCCCAGTCGAGCCAATGGCCGGGGGGCGGGCCACCCGCGTTATTGACCAGAATGTCGATATCCCCCGCAATGCCCAGCACCGCGGCGCGCCCTTCATCCGTGGTGATATCAGATGCAACATGATCGACCGAGACACCAAAACGCCGCGCCAGATCCTCAGCCGTCTTTGCCAGCGTCTCCGCGCCTCGGGCGTTGATGACCAGATCCACCCCCTCGGCCGCAAGCGCTTCGGCGCAACCACGGCCAAGCCCCCTGGATGCCGCACAAACCAGTGCGCGCTTGCCTTTGATGCCCAGATCCATCGAACTCTCCTTGTTGCAGCCCATAAGGAAACGTGTTGTCATCCGATTGTCCAGAGGGAGTTTCGCGCCCCTGCCGGGCGTTGATATGAAACGGAAACTCAACGAAAGGCTAATGATATGTCGGACCTTTTAGTGATCGCTTTTGATGATGAGGCCTCAGGCTTCGAATTGCGGGCCGAGCTGGTCAAGCTACAGGCTGAATATCTTATCAAGCTTGAAGATGCGGTCGTGGTCACGCGACCGACGGCGGATGATATCCAGCTTCATCAGGCCACCAATCTGACGGCCATCGGGGCGGTGGGCGGCACGTTCTGGGGAACGCTGGTGGGGCTTTTGTTCCTTAACCCGCTGCTTGGCGCGGCAGTCGGCGCAGGCTCTGGCGCGCTTGCCGGCTATCTGAGCGACTACGGCATTAACGATGATTTCATGCGTGAGCTTGGCCAGAAGCTGGCACCGGGCGGGTCGGCGGTGTTTCTGCTGGTGCGCGAGATGACGGCCGACAAGGTGTTGGAACGCATCGCCGAATTCCACAAGCATGGCCGCGTCATCCAGACCTCGCTGTCCAACGCGGATGAGGCGCGGCTGCGCGAGGCGCTGGCGGGTGATCCCCCGGCGATTCTGCCGGGCGGCCCGGCAACATAACCAAAGTCCGCATCGGCTTGACGAGGCGGTCGCGGGCGTGAGACGAGGCAGCAATGCGACGCCCCACCGAGAAAAGCCAGCCGACACATCCCCGACCGCTTTCCCTGCGGCCGGGTGCCTTGGTCGGCTGGCTGGCCGGCTGGATTGGCTGGCTGTTCTGGCGCGGGTTGCTTGTGGTCTTTCTGCTGGTTCTGGCCTTCGCCATCTTCAACCCGCCGACAACACTGACGATCATCAGCAACGCCCGCGAATACCCGATCGCGGAACGCCGATGGGCGCGGATCGAAGATATCTCGCCGGTGATGTTGCGATCGGTCGTGGCGGCGGAAGATGCCAATTTCTGCACCCACTGGGGCTTCGACATGCAGGAAATCCGGCGTGTGATTGCGCAGGGCGGCAGCGGCGGGGCCTCGACCATCAGCCAGCAGGTGGTGAAGAACGTCTATCTCTGGCAGGAACGAAGCTGGCCGCGCAAGGCGCTGGAGGCCGGAATAACCCCCCTGGTCGAAGCCATCTGGACCAAGCGGCGCATTCTGGAAGTCTACGTCAATGTTGCGGAATTCGGCCCGGGTATCTTTGGCGTCCATGCCGCCGCACAACAATTCTACAAAACCACCCCGGACAAGCTGACCGCCGTTCAGTCGGCACGGCTGGCTGCTGTGCTGCCGGCGCCGAAACATCGTGACGCCAAGGTGGCCAGCCGGCGGTCGCGGGCCATCGCGGATGGCGCGGCGACGATTGCGCGGGACGGGCGGGATTTCTGCTTTCGCTAGCCCCGGCGCAATATAAAAGCCGGGCGCAAAGGGCACCCGGCTTTCAGCACCGTTTCGCGCGGATTATTTCAGATCATCAATCGAGGTGATGACGCGGCCAAGCAGCCCGTAATCCAGCGCCTCTTGCGTGTTCAGCCAGAAATCGCGGCTGGTGTCGTTTTCGATCCGCTCAACGCTTTGGCCGGTGGCCTCGGCGAAGATCTGGTTGAGGCGTTCACGCATCAGGCGGACCTGTTCGGCCTGGATCATCATATCGCTGGAAGTGCCGCGAATCCCGCCCGAGGGCTGGTGCAGCAGAAAGCGCGTATTGGGCAGGCAATAGCGGTTTTCGCGCGCGGCCCCCACAAAGATCAGCGCCCCGGCCGAGGCCACCCAGCCAGAGCCGATGCAGCGCACGGTCGGGCGGATGAATTTGATCATGTCATGGATCATGTCACCCGATTCGACATGACCGCCCGGCGATGAGATCAGCAGATTGATCGGCGCATCGCCTTGTTCGGACAGCGCCAGCAGATGCGCCACCGTGCGCTGCGCCAGCTTGTCATTGATTTCACCGGCAACGATGACATTGCGCGATTTAAAGTAAAGTTTGCCGATATCGCCGCCGTCCGGCAGGCCCAGACCTTCCCCTTTCGGCTGATCCTCGTCGCGTTCGTCTTCGTCTTCGTCGTCCAGCCGGAATTTGGGCATGTTAACCTCTTGCTTCAGGAACGGGGTCGGCGTTACGCGCCGGGGTTGGAGCTTACGCCGACCTTGGCGGGGCGCAACAGGCGGTCATGCAGCATGAAGCCCGGCTCCATCAACTGAATGATATCGCCCGATTTGGTGTTCGGCAGCGGGGCTTCGAACATGGCTTCGTGAAGCTCGGGGTCGAATTTCGTGCCGGGTTCGGGGCGCAGGACGGTGATGCCGTGCTTGCCGAAGATATTGCCAAGCTCTCGCAGGGTCAGTTCGACCCCTTCGAGCAGGGCGGAACTGGCACCGCGCTGTTCCTCGGGCACGACGCCAAGGGCGCGGTGCAGGTGGTCGTAAACCGGCAGCAGATCCCGCGCAAGGCGCGTGCCGCCATAGCGTTCGGCGTCGCGGCGCTCCTTATCGGCACGTTTGCGGGCGTTTTCGGCATCGGCCAATGCACGCATGAAGCGGTCGCGCAACTCGTCACGTTCCTGCGTCACACGCTCTAGCGCCTCGACGGGATCGGCAAGCGGGTCCAGGAATTCCTCGGGCTGGGGGATATCTTCGGGCACCAGCCCATCGGGGTTTTGATCGCTCATTCGCTTCATCCTTTCACGCCGGACAGCACACGTCCTACCAGTTGCGCCGTGTAGTCGACAATCGGCACGATGCGGCCGTAATTCAACCGCGTCGGGCCGATCACGCCGACCGCGCCAATGATCTTCCGGTCGGAGTTCATATAGGGAGAAACCACCAGAGAGGAACCCGAAAGTGAAAAAAGCTTGTTCTCGGAACCGATAAAGATACGCACCCCGTCGCCACGTTCGGTCAGTTCAAGGAAGCTGGCGATGTCGCGCTTGCGTTCTAGATCGTCAAACAGCACCCGGATGCGGTCCAGATCGGCCAGTTCCGCGCCCAGAAGATTGGCGCGACCCCGCACGATCAGGCGGGCGTCGCTTTCCTCGCCCTCCCATGTGGCGAAGCCCTGTTCAATCAATGCTGCGGCAAGGCTGTCAAGCTCATGACGCCGGCGCGTGATATCGCGGGCGATTTCATCGCGAAGTTCGCTGAGCGTGCGCCCTTCGGCAAGCGCGTTAAGGTAGTTTCCGGCCTCTCGCATCGATGACGGGGTTTGGCCGAGCGGCGGCGTGAACAGGCGGTTTTCGACCTGCCCATCCGAAAAGACCAAAACGACAAGCGCGCGTTCGGGGCCAAGGCTGACGAATTCGATATGGCGGATCGGCGCCTCATGCTTGGGTGTCAGCACCAGACTGGCGCCTTGGGTCAGCGCGGACAGCGCGCCGCCAACCCGGTCGAGAAGCGTCGCCACATCGGACGGGTCCCCGCCTATCGTCTGCTCGATCCGGGCGCGGTCGGTGGGGGCAACGGGGTCGACCTCCATCAAGCCGTCCACGAACAGGCGCAAGCCCTGCTGGGTCGGACGCCGCCCCGCCGAGACATGGGGCGCGTCCAGCAGGCCCAGATGTTCCAGATCCTGCATGACATTGCGGATCGTCGCGGCGCTGACTTTCTGCGACATCTCCTGCATGAGCGTGCGCGAGCCGACCGGATCTCCGGTCAGAAGGTAGCTTTCGACCACGCGGCGGAACACTTCGCGCGAGCGTTCGTTCAATTCATCAAGTAGGGGTCGGTCTGTCATGCGGGCTTGCGTCCATCCTTGGCGGGCCTGTATCTGAACGCCGAAACAGGAAAGGAAATCCCATGCGTCCTTCGGGCCGAAATTTAGGCGAAATGCGGCCGATTACAATCGAGACCGGTGTGATGGCCCATGCCGAGGGCTCTTGTCTGATCAAAATGGGCGGGACGCATGTGCTTTGTTCGGCCTCGATCGAGGAAAAGGCACCGCCCTTTCTGCGGGGCAGCGGTCAGGGCTGGGTAACGGCGGAATATGGCATGTTGCCCCGCGCCACCAATACCCGCAACCGGCGCGAGGCGGCATCGGGCAAGCAAGGCGGCAGAACCGTTGAAATTCAGCGTCTTATCGGTCGCGCCTTGCGGGCGGGCGTGGATCGGCGCGCGCTTGGCGAACGCCAGATCATCGTGGATTGCGATGTGATCCAGGCCGATGGCGGAACGCGCTGCGCCTCGATCACAGGGGGATGGGTGGCTTTGCGGCTGGCGGTCAACAAGCTGATCGCGGCGGGGCTGGTCAGTTCCGATCCGCTTCTGGATCATGTGGCGGCGGTTTCCTGCGGGATCTATGCGGGCCAGCCGGTGGTCGATCTGGATTACGCCGAGGACAGCGAGGCCGGCACCGACGGCAATTTCGTCATGACCGGCGGGGCGCGGCTGATCGAGGTGCAGATGTCCGCCGAGGGCGCGACCTTCACCCGCACCGAGATGGGCCAGCTTCTGGATCTGGCCGAAGCGGGCGCTGCGGCCCTGGTCGCGGCACAGAAGGCGGCAATCTGATGCGCCGGTTCGAGGGCAAGCGCCTGCTGGTGGCCACGCATAATGCCGGCAAGCTGGCTGAGATGCGTGCGCTTCTGGCCCCTTACGGGGTCGAGGTCACAGGCGCCGCCGAGGCCGGACTTGCCGAGCCGGCCGAGACCGAGGACAGCTTCATCGGCAATGCCCGCATCAAGGCGCGCGCTGCCGTCGCCGCCACCGGGCTGCCGGCGCTTGCCGATGACAGCGGGATTTGCGTTGATGCCCTGAACGGTGCGCCGGGCGTTTATACGGCTGATTGGGCCGAAACGCCCTCGGGCCGTGATTTCGGCTTGGCGATGGAGCGCACATGGCGCGAGCTGGAGGCGCGTGACGCGCCCCACCCGCGCCATGCGCAGTTCCGTTGCACGCTGGTTCTGGCCTGGCCGGACGGGCATGAGGAAATCTTCGAAGGCGTGCTGCCCGGTCAGGTCGTCTGGCCCCCACAGGGGACCGAGGGGCACGGCTATGACCCGATCTTTCAGCCCGACGGGCATGATCGCACGCTTGGCCTGATGTCGCCTGAAGAGAAGAACCGTCTCAGCCATCGTGCGATTGCTGTCGCGAAGATGTTGGAGGGAAGCTTTGCCTAAGATGACGAAGATCAAAGTGACTGCGCTGAAGGAATGATTGCGGATTGGCAATATGGCGGCTTCGGGCTTTATGTTCATTGGCCCTTTTGCACGTCGAAATGCCCCTATTGCGACTTCAACAGCCATGTTGCTGCCACGATTGACCAAGGCCGGTGGCTGACTGCTTACCGGGCCGAGATCGCGCGGATCGCCGGGATGATTCCCGGACGGGTTCTTGGAAGCATCTTTTTCGGTGGCGGCACGCCTTCGCTCATGGCGCCGGAGGTGGTCTCGGGCGTGATCGAGGCAGCGCGCGAAGCATGGGTTTTCGGCAATGATATCGAGATCACGATGGAGGCCAACCCCGGCTCGGTCGAGGCGGGGCGGTTTCGGGCCTATGCCGAGGCCGGCGTCAACCGGCTTTCACTTGGGGTGCAGGCGCTGAACGATGACGATCTGCGGCGGCTTGGCCGGATGCATAGCGTGGCCGAGGCGCGGGCGGCTTTCGATCTGGCAAAAGCCGCGTTCCCGAGGGTCAGCTTCGACCTGATCTACGCGCGCCAGAAGCAGGGTCGGGACGCCTGGCGGGCCGAACTGGCCGAGGCCTTGGCGATGGCTGTCGATCATCTGTCACTTTATCAGCTTACCATAGAAGATGGCACGGTTTTTGGTGCGCGCCACGCTGCGGGGAAGTTGCCGGATATGCCTGATGACGATATCGCTTCGGATATGTATCTGGAAACACAAGAATTTCTTGATAGCCGGGGAATGCCTGCCTATGAGGTTTCGAACCACGCCGCAGAAGGAATGGAATCGCGGCACAACCTTATCTATTGGCGTCAAGGTGACTGGGCGGGCATCGGGCCGGGCGCGCATGGGCGGCTTGGTATCGGATCGCGGCGTCTGGCGACAGTGGCAGAGCGGGCTCCGGGGCGCTGGCTGGAACTGGTTGAGCGGGCCGGTTCGGGGGATATCGAAAGCGCTGCGCAGCCGCTGGCGGATATCTCGACCGAATATCTTCTGATGGCAATGCGGCTGGCCGAGGGGATGGATCTGCCACGCTATGCTGCGAAAGGTGGTCAGCTTGACATGCCGCGGCTTGAGCGACTGCGCGAAACCGGTCTGGTCACGCTTGAAGGCGAAAGGCTTCGCGCCACGCGGCAGGGTCGCCCGGTGCTTAACTATATCTTGCGGGAGATCGCGCTATGACCCGCCTGATATGGCTCGTGATCGGCTGGATTGCCGTGGGCTGTGCCGTAATCGGTGCCTTGCTGCCGATCATCCCCACGGTGCCCTTCCTTCTGGTGGCACTTTGGGCTTTTGGAAAGTCTTCGGAAAGGCTGCGCCAGCGCCTGCTTAACGACCCCATCTTCGGGCCGGATATCCGACGCTGGCAGGAACGCGGGGCAATCAGGCGATCAGCAAAGATTCTGGCCGTTCTGGCCATGCTCGGCAGTGTCCTGATCGGCTTTTTGATCGCGCCGGTTCAGCTTGTGCTGATTCAGGCGGCTATCCTGGTCTGCGCGGCGATTTTTATTCTTACGCGGCCCGATTCCTAGCTATAACCAGCCAGCATCTGGCAGAGCCGATCAAGCTGATCGAGATCGCGATAGGTGATGATAAGCTGCCCGCTTCCATCATTGCTGTCCCTGATCTGGACACGCATTTTCAGAGCGGCCGCAAGATCACCTTCCAGCGCGCGGGTGTCGGCGTCTTTTTCGGCACTGCGCCTGGGTTTGGCGGGTTTTGTGGATTTCTCGCGCATCAGGGCTTCGACGGCGCGGACCGACAGGTCTTTTTCAATGATCTTGCGGGCCAGCGGGACAGGATTATCGGCGGTGATCAGCGCGCGGGCATGGCCCGGCGTCAGCTTTTCGTCGCGCACCCATTCCTGAATCTGATCGGGCAGGCTGAGCAGCCGCAACAGATTGGCGATATGGCTGCGGCTTTTCCCAAGCGCCTCGGCCAGCTTTTCTTGTGTGTGGCCGAAGCGATTCATCAACTGCTTGTAGGAAGCGGCCTCATCTATCGCATTCAAATCGGCGCGCTGGATGTTTTCGATAATGGCGACCTCCAGCATTTCCTCATCACTGAAGCTGCGGACGAGGACCGGGATCTCATGCAATTGCGCGATCTGCGACGCGCGCCAGCGGCGTTCACCCGCGACGATCTGATAGATTTGCGGATCGTCGGGGTGATGGCGGACGATCAGGGGCTGGATGATGCCGCGCTGGCGAATCGAATCGGCCAATTCGTTCAAGGCGGCCTGATCGAAGACCCGGCGGGGCTGGTCGGGGTTTGGTGTGACCTGCTCGATCGGCACCGAAAGCGCACCGTCGCGCGCCTGCGCGGTCGGCTCGGCCTGAAGGTCCGCCATCAAGGCCGAAAGACCGCGACCAAGACTGCTGCGCTTACCCTGACTCATTGCTTCATATCCTTCTGTCTTTTCAGAAATTCGCTGGCAAGGGCCTGATAGGCCCGGCTTCCGGTCGAAGCGGGATCATATTTGGTGACGGGCAGCCCATGCGAGGGCGCTTCGGAAATGCGGACATTGCGGGGGATCATCGTCTCATAGACAAGCTCACCCAGGGTGGCGCGGGCATCGGCCTCGACCTGTTGCGAAAGATTGTTGCGGCCATCATACATGGTAAGCACGACGCCATCGAGTCGAAGATCGGGATTGGCGCCCTGCCGAACCTCGCGCACGGTCATGAGCAGCTGCGACAGGCCTTCAAGTGCGTAAAATTCCGCCTGAAGGGGCACAAGGACGGAATCCGCCGCGACAAGGGCGTTTACGGTCAGAAGCCCGAGGGCGGGCGGGCAATCGATAAGAATGAACTTCTGGTCACCCACCTGATCTATCGCGGCTTTCAGCAGGCGGATACGGTCGGGACGGTTCGCGAAGTCGATATCGCCCGAGCTGAGATCAGGCGTCGAAGGAACGAGGGAAAGGTTATCGACACTGGTTCTGGTGCGCGCATCATTCAAACCGTAGCGCCCCGAGAGCACGTCATATGAAGTGGCCCCCCTGCCCTTCACCGGGCAGCCGACGCCGGTGGAAGCATTGCCCTGCGGGTCCAGATCGATGATCAATGTCGGGTTGCCGCGCTCTGCCAGTTCGGCACCCAGATTGACGGCAGTGGTCGTTTTTCCAACCCCGCCTTTCTGGTTGGCCACCGCAATCACCACAGGGTCAGTCATCTTGTTCAATCTTCCACAGTTTCAATATTGCTGCCTCAGGGTCGGTCTGGCTTTGGTGGCTTTCCAGATCGAAGCGCCATTGTTTGCGCGCCGCGTCGACCTCGGCCCGCCATGACCGCCCCTTCAATAGCCACGCGACACCATCGCTGGCAAGCTGCCTGTCGAGATGGAGTAGAAGCTGGTCCAGCGGGGCCAGGGCGCGGGCGCTGAGAAACTGGTGCTCGCCGCGCGCAAGGCTTTCGATTCTTTGGGGTTTTATAATCAGATTGGAAAGATCGAGCGCGCGGCGCACAGTATTGAGAAAGGCAGATTTCCGCTTGTCACTTTCAACCAGGGTAATTGTCAGTGGGCTGTTCTGCGTCAGGATTGAAAGGACGACTCCTGGCAGACCGCCGCCACTTCCAAGGTCCATCCAGGAACCGGATTTTGGCTGCGCCAGATCGAAAAGTTGCGCTGAATCGGCGATGTGGCGCTGTTCGAAATCGGCAAGCGTTGCTGGTGCCACCAGATTGATCGAGGGATTCCACTTGCGGACAAGGCTGGCATAGTCGCGCAGGCGGCCCTCTGTTTCACGTGAAACATTCATCCTGCGCGGCCGGCCTTTTGGGATTTCGCTATCAGCAAAGAGAGCGCCGCCGGGGTCATGCCTTCGATTCGGGCGGCGCTTGCAATGGATGTCGGGCGGATTTGCGAAAGCTTTCCCTGAAGCTCTTTCGACAATCCCGGCAAGGCGGCGTAATCCATCCCTGCCGAGAGGGACATCGCCTCATCCCGCTTGAGCACCTGCGCCTCTCGTCGCTGGCGGTCCTCATATTGGGCATAAAGCGCGTCAGTCTTGAGCTGCTTTTCCGTTGCAGAATCCCAGTAGGGGATTTCAGGGTCGATATCGCGAAGATCAGAGAGGTCAAGCTCTTGCATGGCCAGAAGATCGACAGCGCTTCTGCGCCGACCGTCGCGGCCAATATTGATCCCGGCCTCGGCCAGTTTCCGTGGCGAAAATTGCCGCGCTGCAAGATCGGATTTTGCTTCACTCAGCAGATCCAGCTTTTTCATGAAGCGCGCCTTCCGATCATCGGAAACGCATCCAAGCTCAATACCCTTGGGCGTCAGCCGCTGATCTGCATTATCCGCCCGCAGTGACAGGCGGTATTCAGCGCGAGAGGTGAACATGCGGTAAGGCTCAGTAGCGCCGCGAGATGTCAGATCATCGATCATGACGCCAATGTAGGACTCACTGCGGCTGAACGTGATGTCCCCATCGCTGGCCGCGTTCAACCCGGCAAGCAGGCCCTGGGCGGCTGCCTCCTCATATCCTGTGGTCCCGTTGATTTGGCCCGCAAGATATAGCCCTGGCACATCTTTAAGCCTTAACGTCAAATCAAGTGCGCGAGGATCAACATAATCATATTCGACAGCATAACCGGGCTGAAGGATTTCTGCCTTATCAAGCCCGACGATAGAGCGAACATAATCTTCCTGAACCTTTATCGGAAGAGATGTGGAAATCCCGTTAGGGTAGACCACATCCGTATCCAACCCCTCAGGCTCAAGGAATATCTGGTGCGAATCCTTATCCGCGAATCGATGGATCTTATCCTCGATCGAGGGGCAATAGCGCGGGCCGACGCCCTCGATCCGCCCGCCATACATCGCTGAACGGTGCAGATTGGCACGGATGATCTCATGCGTTCGCGGGTTCGTGTGGGTCACTCCGCAACTGATCTGCCGCAAAGAAGGTTGCGTCGACATGAAGGACAGAAACTCCGGCTCATCGTCGCCGGGCTGACTTCCCACCACGGCCCAATCAATCGTACGGCCATCCAGCCGAGGGGGCGTGCCCGTTTTCAGACGCCCGAAAGAAACGCCCAGATCACGGATATTATCGGCCAGCCGGGAAGAGGCAGTGCCCCCCCAGCGACCGGCCTTGCATTGTTCTTCCCCGATATGGATCAGGCCATTCAGGAATGTGCCCGTGGTTAGAATGACATTCCTGGCAGTCAGTGTATCATCCGCCAGCGAAACACCACGAACCGTCCCGCCTTGAACCAACAGCCCGGTGACTTCGGCAAGGATCGGGGTGATTCCGCCATAAGCGCGAATCATCGCATTGGCTGCCGTGCGATAGGCACGGCGGTCTGCCTGGGTTCTGGGCCCCTGCACTGCCGGACCCTTGCGCCGGTTCAGCAAGCGGAACTGAATGCCGGCCGCATCCGCCAGCCGACCCATCAGCCCATCCAGTGCGTCCACCTCTCGAACCAGATGACCTTTGCCAAGCCCGCCGATTGCCGGGTTGCATGACATCGTGCCGATATCCGCCTCGGCCATGGTGACAAGGGCCACCTGCGCGCCCATCCGGGCGGCGGCGGCGGCGGCCTCAACCCCCGCGTGACCGCCACCGATAACAATCACATCGAAATGTTTCACGTGAAACAGTCCCTATTTTCCCACGCAGAACTTGCTGAACACATGTCCAAGATAATCCTCTACGTCCACCCTGCCAACCAGGCGTTCAAGATGGTGCGTGGCCTCGCGCAGATTTTCCATCACGACTTCCGGGGGCAGACCGTCCGTCCCACTCAGCGCGACAACAGCATCACCCATTGCTTCAGCCTGCCGGGCGTGGCTTGCCAGCCCGATGCCAGAGACACGCAGGCGAAGCACCTCAAAGATTGACTCCAGAAGTGCGTCAACCCCCTGTCCCGTCACGCTTGAAATCGCATCGGCCCTTCCGGTCAGATCACCCTTGGTCTCGACATGAATATCCCCAAGCGCCTGAAGATCGGCAACCTCATCTGGAACCGGCCCAAGAAAAACGCGAAGATCAGCATTCGCGGCACGGTCCCGCGTCCGCTGAATGCCGATCACCTCGATCTCGTCGCTGGTTTCGCGAACGCCTGCAGTGTCCAGAAAAGTTACCGGCAACCCGTGCAGATCAGCACGAAACTCCACCACATCCCGCGTCGTGCCAGCCTGATCCGTCACAATCGCAATATCGCGCCGCGCAATCGCATTCATAAGTGAGGATTTCCCCGCATTCGGGGCCCCGACCAATGCCACCTCAAACCCGCTGCGAAGCCTCTCGGTCGCGGGAAATGCCGCAACCTGGGCCGAGATCGCCGCGCTCACACCCGCAATCACCTGATCCAGATGCTCCGTGACATCATCGGGAATTTCCTCATCCGCGAAATCGATCGAAGCCGTAATCATCGCCCCCGCTTCGATCAGCCGCGCCCGCCAGTCTTCAACCACATGGCCAAGCGCGCCATTGCTGGTCTGAACCGCAAGCTTCCGCTGCGCCTCGGTCTCGGCGGAAAGCAGATCGGAAAGCCCCTCTACCTCAACCAGATCCATCCGCCCGGACAGAAAGGCGCGAAGCGTAAACTCTCCGGCATCTGCGCGGCGCAGCCCGCGCGCCAGAAGCGCAGCCTCCAGCCGGCGCACGACCACCGGTGCACCATGCAGATGAATCTCGCAGATTTCCTCGCCGGTAAAGCTGGCACCAGCGTCAAAACGCATCACCAAAGCGGTGTCGATCAGATCATCACCGTCCCGAACAGCGCGATAATAGCCGTGTCGTGCAAGGGGCAGCGTCCCGCAAAGCGCCTCGGTCACGCGCCGCGCGTCGGTCCCGCTAAGCCGGACAATCGACACACCGCCCCGGCCGGGCGGCGTCGCTTCTGCGAAGATCGTCTCCACTACCCATCACGCATTCATGGATTCGAAGAAATCGGCATTGTTCTTGGTCTGCTTCAGCTTCGAAATCAGGAACTCTATCGCATCCGTGGTGCCCATCGGGTTCAGAATGCGACGCAGCAGATAGGTTTTCTGCAAGTCCTTGGAATCGACCAGAAGCTCTTCTTTCCGCGTCCCGGATTTCAGAATATCCATGGCCGGGAAGACGCGCTTGTCTGCGACCTTGCGATCCAGCACGATCTCACTGTTGCCGGTGCCTTTGAACTCTTCAAAGATCACCTCATCCATGCGGCTTCCGGTATCGATCAGGGCTGTGGCGATAATCGTCAGCGACCCGCCTTCCTCGATATTACGCGCCGCACCGAAGAACCGTTTCGGCCGCTGCAAGGCATTCGCATCAACACCACCCGTCAGAACCTTCCCCGAGGAAGGCACGACCGTATTGAACGCCCGCCCAAGTCTTGTGATCGAGTCCAGAAGAATAACAACATCTCGTTTATGCTCGACCAGGCGCTTCGCCTTCTCGATCACCATCTCGGATACGGCGACGTGGCGGCTCGCCGGCTCGTCAAAGGTCGAACTCACGACCTCGCCCTTCACCGAACGCTGCATATCCGTCACCTCTTCCGGGCGCTCGTCGATCAGCAGAACGATCAGATAGCACTCTGGATGATTTTTTTCGATAGAATGCGCAATATTTTGCAGAAGCACCGTCTTGCCCGTCCGCGGGGGTGCCACGATCAGCGACCGCTGGCCCTTGCCAATGGGGGCAACCAGATCGATGATCCGGGCCGAGCGGTCCTTGATGGTCGGGTCCTCGATCTCCATCTTCAACCGCTCATTGGGGTAAAGCGGGGTCAGGTTATCGAAGGCGACCTTGTGGCGGGCCTTGTCGGGGTCCTCGAAATTGATCTTCTCGACCTTGGTCAGCGCGAAGTAACGCTCATTCTCGCCGGGCGCGCGAATCACACCCTCAACCGTGTCGCCCGTGCGCAGCGAGTGCTGGCGGATCATCTCGGGGCTGACATAGATATCATCAGGGCCGGGCAGATAATTCGCCTCGGTCGAGCGCAGAAAGCCGAAACCGTCCTGAACGACCTCCAGCACACCATCGCCGCCGATCTCATAACCGTCCTCGGCGTGCTCCTTGAGGATCGAGAACATCATCTCGCCCTTGCGCATGGTCGAGGCGTTCTCGATCTCCC
>JAUNTV010000123.1 GCA_030538515.1 Paracoccus sp. (in: a-proteobacteria) | reverse complement strand
CTGATCGTGGGCGCATTCCTGGACACCATCGCGGCGATCACCATTCTGGTGCCGATCCTGATGCCGGTCGCGGCGCGCTACGGGATCGACCCGGTGCATCTGGGCGTGGTGCTGACGCTGAACCTGATGATCGGGCTGCTGACACCGCCGGTCGGCATGGTGCTGTTCGTGCTGTCGCGCATCTCGAAGCTTTCGGTGGAAAAGACCGCGCTGGCGATCCTGCCATGGATGATCCCGCTGTTCATCGCGCTTTTGCTGGTGACTTTCATCCCGGCGCTGACGCTGTGGCTGCCCGCGCAATTCGGCATGATCCGCTGATCCGAAACCCGCCGCCGCGCAGCCCCGCGCGGCGGCAAACCTTACAGGCAAAGCCATGAAAACCCGTATCGCCCGGCTTTACGCCGCAAGGGATCTTCGCATCGAACCCGATGACACCCCCGCCCCCGGCCCGGCCGAGGTGCTGCTGGCGATGGAGGCCGGCGGCATCTGCGGCTCGGACCTGCACTACTATCTTGACGGCGGCTTCGGCCCGGTGCGCGTGCGCGAGCCGATCATCCCCGGCCACGAGGCATCAGGCCGCGTGCTGGCGCTTGGCGCAGGCGTGCAAGGCCCCGCCCCCGGCACATTGGTTGCCGTGAACCCCTCGCAGCCCTGCGGCACCTGCGATTATTGCACGCAGGGGCTGGCGATCCATTGCGAGAACATGCGCTTCATGGGCAGCGCCATGCGCCTGCCGCATGAACAGGGCATGTTCCGCGATCTTCTGGTGGTGCCCGCCCGGCAGGTCCATGCCTTCCCCGAAACCACCACCCCCGCCGAAGCCGCCTGCGCCGAGCCGCTGGCCGTCTGCCTGCACGCGCTGGCACAGGCCCGTGATCTTCTGGGCGATCCGGCCGGGCTCAGGATCATGATCACCGGGGCCGGACCGATCGGCTTGCTGGTTCTGGCCGCGCTGCGCCAGGCCGGTGCGCGCGATGTGATCGTCACCGATCTCAGCGATGCCGCGCTGGATCGCGCACAGATCATGGGGGCCACGCAAACCATCAATGCCGCCAGCAATCCGCAGGCTCTGGCTGCGCTGGCTCAGGGCAAGGGCAGCGTCGATCTGGCCTTCGACTGCTCGGCCGCCGGCCCCGCGATCCGCAATGCCTTCGCCGCAATCCGCCCGCGCGGCGTGCTGATCCAGGTCGGTGTCACCGGCGATCTGGCCATTCCGGTGAACGCATTGGTCGGCAAGGAAATCACCTGGCGCGGCTCGCAGCGTTTCGACAGCGAATTCGCAGATGCCGTGCGCCTGATCAGCACGCGCGCGGTCGATCTTCGCCCGATCATCAGCCACCAGTTCCCGCTGGCCGAGGCCGTCCGGGCGTTCGAACTGGCGTCGGACCGCAGCATCGCCTGCAAGGTGCAACTGACATTCGCCAAGGGAGATGGGACATGAAGGCACTGATCTGCGACGAACCGGGCAAGCTCAGCCTGATCACCCGCCCCGATCCCGTCCGCGCAGCCGATGAGGTTCTGGTGCGCATCCATCATGTCGGGATTTGCGGCACCGATTTCCACATCTTCGCCGGCAAGCACCCGTATCTGAACTATCCCCGCATCATGGGCCACGAGCTCAGCGGCACCGTCGCCGAGGCCCCGCCCGGCAGCGCGCTTCGCACCGGCGATCCGGTCTATATCATCCCCTATCTGTCCTGCGGCACCTGCGCGGCCTGCCGCAAGGGCCTTGGCAATGCCTGCATGCAGATCCGCGTGCTCGGGGTGCATTGCGACGGCGGCATGGCCGATCTGATCGCGGTGCCTCAGGCAAATGTCATCCCGGCCGGGGATATCCCGCTGCGCGACGCCGCGATGATCGAATTTCTGGCCATCGGCGCGCATGGCGTCAGGCGCGGGCAGGTCGATGCCGCCGACCGCGTGCTGATCACCGGCGCGGGCCCCATCGGGCTTTCGGCGCTGGCTTTCGCCAAGGCGCGCGGCGCGGCGGTCACGGTAATGGACATGCGCGCCGACCGGCTGGCCTTCGCCAGCGCCGCCATGGGCGCCGATGCCACGCTGATTGCCGATGCCGATGCCGAGGCGCGCGCGCTGGATCTTACCGATGGTGCCGGTTTCGATGTGGTCGTGGACGCGACCGGTGCCGCCCCCCCGATGGAGCGCGGCTTCGCCTTCCTTGCCCATGGCGCGCGCTATGTGCTGCTTTCGGTGGTGCAGGGCGATATCCGCTTTTCGGATGCCGAGTTCCACAAGCGCGAGGCCACGCTTCTGGCCAGCCGCAATGCACGGCCCGATGATTTCGCGGAAGTCCTGCGCCAGATGCAGGCCGGGCGCATCCCGACGCGGGCGCTGAACACCCATACCGGCCCCCTGGACGACGGCGCCGCATTGATCAGCGCGTGGTCGCGCCCCGAGGCAGGCGTGATCAAGGGCATTCTGGATATTTAGCCCGCCGGGGACCGGCCCCCGGCCGCATGGGGTGATCACAAGCGCTTGTGCCATGGCGGCGCGGGGGCTATTTTCCATGGTTAACGGGGGCAATCCCCATCGTGAACGGGAAGAGGAGCGTGCATGCGCCGCGTCGTCATCACCGGGCTGGGGATCGTCTCGCCCATCGGTAATAATGCTCAGGAAGTGACCGAAAGCCTGAAAACGGGCCGCTCGGGCATTGTTTTCGCGCCGGAATATGCCGAGCGCGGCTTTCGCAGCCAGATCCACGGCATGCCCCGGATCGTGCTGGAAGATCATATCGACAAGCGCAATCTGCGCTTCATGGGGCCGGGCGCGGCCTATAACTTCCTGGCCATGGAACAGGCCATCGCCGATTCCGGGCTGGAGGAAAGCGACGTCTCGAACCCGCGTTCGGGGCTGATCATGGGTTCTGGCGGGCCATCGACCAGCAATTTCTTTGAGGCCCATCAGATCGTCATGCAGAAGGGCAGCCCAAAGCGGATGGGGCCCTTCATGGTGACGCGCTGCATGTCATCGACCAATTCGGCCTGTCTGGCCACGCCCTTCAGGATCAAGGGGGTGAATTACTCGATCACCTCGGCCTGCTCGACCTCGGCGCATTGCATCGGCAACGGGGTCGAACAGATCCAGATGGGCAAGCAGGATATCGTTTTCGCCGGCGGGGGCGAGGAACTGGACTGGACGCTTTCCTGCCTGTTCGATGCCATGGGGGCGATGTCGTCGAAATATAACGACACGCCGCAAAGCGCCTCGCGACCCTATGACGTGACCCGCGACGGCTTCGTCATCGCCGGCGGCGGCGGTGTGGTCGTGCTGGAGGAGCTGGGTCATGCGCTGGCGCGCGGCGCGAAGATCTATGCGGAAGTCACCGGCTACGGCGCGACCTCGGACGGCTATGACATGGTGGCCCCTTCGGGCGAGGGCGGCGAGCGTTCGATGCGCGTGGCCCTTGCCACACTGCCCGAGGGGCGCAGGATCAGCTATATCAACTCGCACGGCACCTCGACCCCCGTGGGCGATATCGGCGAGATCAAGGCGATCCGGCGCGTCTTTGGCGAAGGGGTGACGCCGCCCGTGGCCTCGACCAAATCGCTGACCGGCCACAGCCTTGGCGCGACCGGCGTGCATGAGGCGATCTATTCCCTGCTGATGATGCAAAATGGCTTCATCGCCGCATCCGCGAATGTGGCCGAGCTTGACCCCGAACTGAAACCCGATGAAATCGTTACCAAACGCGTCGATAATGTCGATTTCGACTCGGTTCTGTCCAACAGCTTCGGCTTTGGCGGAACCAATGCGACGCTGGTGATGTCTAAATATCTGGGGTAGGCACATGGGCGATCTTCTGAAGGGTAAACGCGGCCTGGTCATGGGGGTCGCCAATGACCGCTCAATCGCCTGGGGGATCGCAAGGGCGCTGGCGGGCGAAGGGGCCGGACTGGCCTTCACCTATCAGGGCGATATGTTCGCGGGGCGCGTGCAACCGCTGGCGGAATCGCTTGGGGCTGACCTGCTGATCGATGTCGACGTCACCGATGATGCCAGCCTTGACGCGGCCTTCGAAACGCTGACTGAAAAATGGGGGCGGCTGGATTTCCTGATCCACGCCATCGCCTATTCGAACAAGGACGAACTGACCGGCCGCTTCATGAATACCAGCCGGGCGAATTTCAAGAACTCGCTTGATATCTCGTGCTATTCGCTGATTGAAATCGCCCGGCGCGCGCATCCGCTGATGGCGGGCGGCGGCTCGATCATCACGCTGACCTATGGCGGCTCGAATCGGGTGACGCCGTTCTACAACGTCATGGGCGTGGCCAAGGCAGCGCTTGAGGCAAGCGTGCGCTATCTGGCCAATGACCTTGGCCCCGATGGCATCCGCGTCAATGCGATCAGCCCCGGCCCGATGAAGACGCTGGCGGGGGCGGCGATCGGGGGCGCGCGCAAGACCTTCCGCCACACCCAGGCCAATGCGCCCCTGCGCGCCAATGCCACGCTGGAGGCCATCGGCGGCACCGCCGTCTGGCTGACCAGTGACTGGGCGAACGCCACCACCGGCGAGATCATCACAGTCGATGGCGGCTATCATGTGCTCGGGATGCCGCAAAGCGAGAACCTCTAGTTGACCGGGCCGCGCTTCTTCACCACGCCCGACGGCGCGCGTCTGGCTTATCGTGACGAAGGCACGGGGCTGCCGGTTCTCTGCCTTGCCGGGCTGACCCGGAATATGGGTGATTTCGATTATCTCGCCCCGCATCTGACCGGGCTGCGCCTGATCCGCATGGATTATCGCGGGCGCGGGCAGTCGGACCATACCGGTGCCGCCAGCTATACCGTGGCGCAGGAAGGCAAGGATGCGCTGGCTTTGCTGGATCATCTGGGGGTGGCAAGGGCGGCGGTGCTTGGTACCTCGCGCGGGGGGCTGATCGGGCTGCTTCTGGCGGCGGTGGCCAAAGACCGGCTGCTGGGGCTTTGCCTGAACGATGTCGGCCCCGAAATCGAGCGCGCCGGGCTGGAACGGATCTTCCTTTACGTCGGGCGCAATCCGCGCGCGCGCACATGGGCGGAACTGGCCGAAAAGCTGCCCGCCAATATGCCGGGCTTCGCCAATGTGCCCGAAGGGCGCTGGCTGGCCGATGCCCAAAAGCACTATGCCCAGACCGCCGCCGGGCTGGTCATCCGCTATGATCCCGGCTTGCGGGAAGCGTTTCTGGCAGCGTTCGAGGGCGATACCCCCGATCTCTGGCCGCTGTGGGATGCGACCGCGGGCCTGCCCGTCGCGCTGATCCGGGGCGCGCATTCCGATCTGCTTTCGCCCAAGGTCGCCGCGAAGATGAAGGCCCGCCGCCCCGACCTGATCTTCGCCCAGGTGCCCGACCGCGCGCATGTGCCCTGGCTGGACGAGGCCGAAAGCCTTGCCGCGATCCGCGACTGGCTGGCGGCGATGACGGGCTGAGCAGGCGCAGACGGCACCGCCCCCCGCTGCGCCGGCCGGCAATGCCGGGGGCCGGGGCCGTTCAGCCCGCAAGGACGCAGGGTGATCACATGGCCCATGTGCGCCTGCGGCCTTCACAGCGGCAAAGACCCTGCCATCCGCACCGGCAGCGGGCTGGCAGTGACATGGTTTGGGCCGGGTCAGAACAACGACTTCAGGCTTCTTCTTCGTCCCGATACCCACGCCACCGCGCCACGGATTGACCCTGCCTGTCGCCGGCCGCTCAGCGCCGGATCAACTCGCGCAGACGCGCATGCGGGCCATCGGCGCGCAGCGTGCCGGTATGAACCTCGCGCCACTGGCTTTCGTCGAAATCGGGGAAGCGGGCGTCGGGGGCGTCGATGTCCAGCCCCACCTCGGTCAGCAGCAGGCGTTCGGCGAAGGGCAGCATTTCGGCATAGATCGCCTGCCCCCCGATGCCATAAATGCGGTGGTATCCCGCGTCCCGGCTGGCGCTGATGGCGGCGGCGATGCTGGAAAAACTGTGCTCTGCCAGCCCCTTCTGCCGGGTAATCACGCAGTTCAGCCGGCCTTCAAGCGGGCGTTTCGGCAGGCTTTCCCATGTCTTGCGGCCCATGATGACGGCACCGCCAAGGGTCTCGCGCTGGAACATGCGCAGGTCTTCGGGCAGGCGCCAGGGGATCTGGCCATCCTTGCCGATGGCCCCGTTGCGCGCGCGGGCGGCGATCAGCGTCAGCATCAGACCGCCACCGGGGCCTTGATGGCGGGATCGGGCGCGTAGCCGATAAATTCGAAATCCTCGAAGCGGAAATCGAAGATCGAGCGCACATCCCGCGCGATCCGCAATTGCGGCAGGGCTTTGGGCTGGCGGGCAAGCTGGGTTTCGACCTGCTCCATATGGTTCGAATAGATATGCGCGTCGCCGATGGTATGGATGAAATCGCCCGGCTCATAGCCCGTCACATGGGCCAGCATCACCAGCAAAAGCGCGTATGAGGCGATATTGAACGGCACGCCCAGAAACATATCCGCCGAGCGCTGATAAAGTTGCAGATGCAGCTTGCCATCCTGAATGCGCACCTGCCACAGCGTATGGCAGGGCGGCAGCGCCATTTTCGAAATATCACCGGGATTCCAGGCGGATACGATCAGGCGGCGACTGTCGGGGGTGGCCTTGATGGCGGCGACCAGTTCGGCGATCTGGTCGACCTCTCCCAGAAGCAGGCGCGGCTCGTGGTCATCGCCCGTCTCGCGGATGAGCCGGGGGAAATGCCGCCACTGATGCCCGTAGACCGGCCCGAGATCGCCATTCTCATCGGCCCATTCATCCCAGATGCTGACACCGTTGTCCTTGAGATAGCGGATATTCGTGTCGCCTGAAAGAAACCACAAGAGTTCATGGATGATCGAGCGCAGATGCAGCTTCTTCGTCGTCAGCAGCGGAAAGCCTTCGGCCAGCGGATAGCGGCATTGCAGCCCGAAATGGGAAACCGTCCCCGTCCCGGTCCTGTCGCTTGACGGGGTTCCCTGATCAAGCACCAGCCGCAAGGCATCCAGATATTGCCGCATGTCACCCCTTCGCAATCCGCCGCGCATCCGCATGGATAACCGGGCGGGCGGCGACGCTCAAGCGGTAGATGGGCGGGTTGCCGGCACGGCGCATGCGTGCAACTCTGCCCGCGGCCGGCAAACGAAAAAGGAGATCACGATGAGCTTGCGCTATCTTCATACCATGGTCCGGGTGAAGGATCTGGAAAAATCCATGGCATTTTACCGGCTTCTCGGGCTGGAAGAAACAAAGCGGATCGACAATGAACAAGGCCGCTTCACGCTGGTCTTCATGGCCCCCCCCGGTCAGGAAGAAACCCCGGTCGAGCTGACCCATAACTGGGACGGCGATGACGGGTTGCCGTCCGACAGCCGCCATTTCGGCCATCTGGCCTACCGCGTCGATGATATTTACGCGATGTGCCAGAAGCTTATGGATGCCGGCGTGACCATCAACCGCCCGCCCCGCGACGGGCATATGGCCTTTGTGCGCAGCCCCGACAATA
>JAUNTV010000122.1 GCA_030538515.1 Paracoccus sp. (in: a-proteobacteria) | reverse complement strand
CGCCAGGGTAACTGCATTTCTGATATTCATTTCAACCCTCCTTCAACGGCTGGCATAAGATCGTTGTTGTCCTCGATGCGCAGCATCCGAATATCGCTCACGGCCGGGGCGAACCACTCGAAGTCGCGCGTCAGTTTCTGCACCGCGAGAACACAGGTAACAGCGTCAACCGTGTCATTTCCAAAATAAACGGAGCCCTGCATTCGCTTGAACCCATGAGCTTCCAGCGCCTTTCTTACGTCTGTATGGGCATTCTGCCACGATTCATTGTGGTAGCTTTCCTTTAGCACAGACGTATCCAGATCAAGCGCTATCGCGAACACCGGTCGTTCCTTCCGCGAATTATGGCCTATGCTGACGGGTCTGCGTGCGGCAAGCCCCACTTCTGATTCTCCTCAGTAAACCCTCTTTTTCGGTGCAATCTTCTTGAGATCGATACCACCTTCATCCTGTTTCGTCAGCGGATCAAGATGCACGGGGCGGTAAGCCAGGGTCACATTATTGCCATCGACCCATGCGAGGCTGTGCTTGCGCCAGTTTTCGTCATCGCGTTCGGGCCAGTCTTCATGGGCATGCGCGCCCCGGCTTTCCTTGCGCGCCTCGGCGGCCACGATGGTGGCCATGGCGTTGGGCATCAGGTTGGCCAGCTCCAGCGTCTCCATCAGATCGGTGTTCCAGATCAGCCCGTGATCGGTGACATGAAGATCATCCAGTTTCGCGGCGACTTCCTTCATCTTTTCAACGCCTTCCGCCAGGGATTTATCGGTGCGGAAAACGGCGGCATCGGCCTGCATGGTGCGCTGCATCTGATCACGAAGCACCGCCGTTGGCGTCCCGCCCGAGGCATAGCGGATGCGGTCGAACCGTTCGAGGATATGCGCCACCGCCGGTTTGTTCGTGGCCGGCACGGGGGCATCGCGGTTCACGACCTCGCCCGCGCGGATCGCCGCGGCGCGGCCAAACACCACCAGATCGATCAGCGAATTCGAGCCGAGCCGGTTCGCCCCGTGCACGCTGGCGCAGCCCGCTTCCCCCACCGCCATCAGGCCGGGGAAGACGTGATCTGGGTTTTCTGGCGTCGGATCAAGCACTTCACCCCAATAATTCGTGGGGATACCACCCATATTGTAATGCACGGTCGGCAGAACCGGGATGGGTTCGCGCGTCACATCGACGCCCGCGAAGATCTTGGCCGATTCCGAAATCCCCGGCAGACGCTCATGCAGGGTTTCCGGGTCGAGATGCATGAGGTTCAGGAAGATGTGATCCCTTTCCGGGCCGACGCCCCGGCCTTCGCGGATTTCCAGCGTCATGCAGCGCGAGACCACATCGCGGCTGGCAAGGTCCTTGTAGGTTGGCGCGTAACGCTCCATGAAGCGTTCGCCTTCCGAATTGGTCAGATAGCCGCCCTCGCCGCGCGCGCCCTCGGTGATCAGACAGCCAGAGCCGTAGATCCCGGTCGGGTGGAACTGCACGAATTCCATATCCTGCAAGGGCAGCCCCGCGCGCGCCACCATGCCGCCGCCATCGCCGGTGCAGGTATGGGCGCTTGTGGCGCTGAAATAGGCGCGCCCATAGCCGCCCGTGGCCAGCACGACCATCTTGGCGTTGAACACATGCATCGTGCCATCGTCCAGCTTCCAGCAGACGACACCGGTGCATTTGCCATCGGTGATGATCAGATCCAGCGCGAAATATTCGATGAAGAATTCCGCGTTATTCTTCAGGCTTTGGCCGTAAAGCGTGTGCAGGATGGCGTGGCCGGTGCGGTCGGCGGCGGCGCAGGTGCGCTGCACGGGCGGGCCTTCGCCGAATTCGGTGGTATGGCCGCCGAAGGGGCGCTGATAGATCTTGCCTTCCTCGGTCCGGGAAAACGGCACGCCGTAATGTTCCAGCTCGTAAACCGCCTTGGGCGCTTCGCGGGCCAGATATTCCATGGCATCGGTGTCACCCAGCCAGTCGCTGCCCTTCACCGTGTCATACATATGCCACTGCCAGTTATCCGGCCCCATATTGGACAGGCTGGCGGCGATCCCGCCCTGCGCCGCGACGGTGTGGGAGCGCGTCGGGAACACCTTGGTCACGCAGGCCGTGCGCAGCCCCTGTTCGGCCATGCCAAGCGTGGCCCGCAGCCCCGCGCCGCCCGCGCCGACCACGACCACATCGTAATCATGCACCTCATAGGGGTATTTGCGGGCGATCTCGGCGTCCATCTGCGTGTTTTCCTGTTTCTCTGACATGGGCCCCTCAGATGGTCTGGACGAAGGCGAGCTGGATGCGCGCCAGCGCGAAGATGGTCGTGGCGATCACGGCCCAGCCAAAGGCGGTGAACAGGATGATGGCGAGCTTGCGGGCGGTGTGATCAAGGTAATCGTCGATCATGATCCGGCTGCCCTTGATGAAATGCATCATGCCCAGGATCATGAAGACCCCGGTGACGATGGCCGGATAGGGGCGCGAGAAATAGGCCAGGATATCGGCGCGCTCGGGCAGGCCAAGGGCAGTGCCCATCACCATCAGGAAGGAAGGCGTCAGAAGCGCCAGCACCACGGATGAGACCGTCATCCACCAGTGATGCGCGGTTCCCGTATGCGCGGCACCAAGGCCGACGGCGGCTTTGCGGGGGGTCAGGTAACGCATGGCTTCCCCTTTACAGACAATAAAGAATGAGGCTGATGAGCGTCAGCACGACCGAGCCAGCGATGATGGCGATGCTGGACTTGCGCGCGGTCTCGATCTCCAGCCCCTCGCCCGCGTCATAGAAGAAGTGGCGGATACCGGCGAGGAAATGGAACCACAGCGCCCAACAGGCACCAAGCAGCACCAGAAAGCCGAACCAGCTTCGCACCAGCCAGTCGGCGCAGGCCCAAAGCCCGCCGCCCACCGCAGCACCCAGAAGCCAGAAGCACAAAAGCAGCAGCCCCGCCACCATGGCCTGCCCCGTCGCCCGGTTCATGATCGAGGTGATCGCGGCCAGAGGCAGCCGGTAGACCTGCAAATGAGGCGAGAGCGGCCGGTTCGTCCGGTTCACGTCAGCCATGTTATCCCCCTTCGGTCTTTTGCGGGCCCACGGCGGCAGCTGGCGCGCGGGCTGGCTGGAATCTGGAACGATGTCATAGGCCCTTTTTCGCGCCTGTCACCTGCCCTTGTCCAGTCCAATGCCAAATTCCGCCGAAATGTCAATTTTGTGATCACGGCAACAATACGTGTGATCACAGAACCGCATGGCCTTCACCTGTCAGAAAAGAACCATGGAACCATGGCGGCGAAGTGCTGTGGCGTCACCTGCCCCGGCGTCAGTTCGAACCGGGCCAGACGGCCGATGGTTTCGGCGGGCGGCAGGATGTCCGCGACCCCGTGGTATTCCGGGCGGATCGTATAGTCGTCGAACAGCACGCTCAGCGGGGCGCGGCAATGGATCATGCAGGCGGCCAGACAGCCGATGCGGAAACGGCCATCGATCAGCACCAGATCGGGGTTGAAACCGGGGTCCTGCCACAAGGCATAGGGATAGCGCCAGAAGCCTTGCCAGTTCGTCATGTCACCTGGAAAGCCCCATCGCCCGGTCGGCCCGATATCACAGTGGCGCAGGTCGATCCGGTCCGCGCCCACGTCCCGCGCATCAAGCCATGCCTGCAAATCCCCGGCCCAGGCCTGATCGCTTTCGATGCTGACGACGCGGGCCTTGCATTCAGTCGCCGCGAAGGCGGTCGAGCCGCCCGAGCCGTATTCGCCGATGACGCGCGCCGTGCGATAGGCCGCGCGCAGGGCCTCGGCCTCGGGCTCGGGCATGTAGATCTCGGGGACGGTTTCCGGGGTGAAGCGCATTACTGTTCGCCCAGCTTCATGTCGGGCGCGTAATCACCGGGAATGTCCTTCGTCACCGCCTGCGCGCAGCGCATGACGCCGCGAACCGGATCGAAGGCCATGGCCGGGCCGCCATGCAGTTGCCAGCCCGCCGCCAGCGCGGCGCTGATCTTGTGGCAGAAGGCCGGGGTGTCATCCTCGGTCAGCAGACGGTAAAGCCGGGCCATGGGTCAGGCACCAAAGGGGTTGTAGCCAAGCCAGCCGTGGATCAGCCCGACCACGACGAAGACCAGCACCGCGCCAAGGGCGGCCATGGCCTCGCGCCGGGGCACCACGGGGACCAAAGGCGGCTGCCAGCCCGGTTCCGCGCTGTTGATCGCCCATATCTCGGCCAGCGACCAGAGCAGCAGCCCCCCGAACAGCACCAGCGAGGGCAGATCGCCATTCACCAGAAGATGGGCGAAGGCCCAAAGCGCGAAGCCCAGAAGCTGCGGATGGCGGATATGGCGGGTCACGGCGGTTTTCATCCCCGAGGCGGCGAACAGATAGATCGCGACCAGCACCAGCAGGTTGTTGATCCCCTTCATCATCGCCGAAGGGCCCCACCAGACCGTGCCCATCGGGGCGACCCGGTAGCCCCAGACCATCAGCACCACCGAAACGCCAAGCGCCAGCGCCACATAGCCGCGCCCGGCATCGCCTAGCCGCGTGCGGGCTTCGGGGGCGGCGCGCTTGAAGAAATGTGCGCCCCACCAAAGGGCAAGGCCAAGGATCAGGATCAGCATCTGGCACCTTCAGGCTGGATGGGTTCAGCCCGTTTGTGGCATCAATCCGGGCCGGCGGCAATCGCCGGGCGGCTAATGCCCGGCAAGAAGCTGCGCGGCAGCGCGCCAGATCAGATGCACCGACAACAGCAGCAGCGCCCATGTGATCAGCCTGTAGAACAGCGCCTGCGGGATGATACGCAACAGCCTCAGCCCCAGCCAGACGCCAAGGACGGCCACCGGGACCAGCATGGCCGAGACCCGCAGATTGGCCATGCTGAGCTGCCCGAGCGCCGCATAAGGTATCAGCTTTATCGCATTGACGATGGCGAAGAAAACCGTGGTCGTCCCGGCATAGGTCGTGGTCGTCATCTGAAGCGGCTGTGCATAGACCTGATAGGGCGCGGCGCCCGAATGGCTGACGAAGCTCGTATAGCCCGTCATCATCCCCCAGAAACCGCCGCGCAGATGATCGGGCGCGCGCGCAGGCCCCGTGCCGCGCCGGATCAGCGCGTTCAGCGCGAATGACAGCCCGATCAGCCCCACGATCCCCATCACCGCGCTGTCATTGACCAGATGCGCCGTGGCCCATCCCAGGGCAATGCCAAGCACCGCGCCGGGCAGAAGCGTGCGCAGCACGGCCCGGTTGAAGCTGCGCCGGAAGGCGATCAGCCCGCCGATATCCGAGACCACGAAGATCGGCAGCATGATCCCCGCCGCCATGACCGGCGACATGCCAAGCGCCATCATCGGCACCGCGATGGCCCCGACCAGCCCCAGCCCGCCCTTCGACATGCCCACCGCAAGCGCCGCCAGAGCCGCCAGAAGCCATGATGTTTGCGATAACTCGGCCAATCGCCACCTCTTGCCATGAATCGCGCCTTGAAAGCGCAGGGCCTTGGGTCTAACCCATGCCACGACCATTAGACCATTTCCCGGAGGAAACCATGGCTCGTCCCAAAATCGCACTCATCGGTGCCGGCCAGATCGGCGGCACGCTGGCACATCTGGCCGCGATGAAGGAATTGGGCGATGTCGTCCTGTTCGACATCGCCGAAGGCACGCCGCAGGGCAAGGCGCTGGATATCGCCGAATCCGGCCCCTCGGAAGGGTTCGATGCCGTGCTCAAGGGCACCAATGACTATGCCGATATCGCCGGCGCGGATGTCTGCATCGTCACGGCGGGCGTGCCGCGCAAGCCCGGCATGTCGCGCGACGATCTTCTGGGCATCAACCTCAAGGTCATGAAATCCGTGGGCGAGGGGTTGAAAGCCCACGCGCCGAACGCTTTCGTCATCTGCATCACCAACCCGCTGGATGCGATGGTCTGGGCGCTTCAGAAGTTTTCCGGCCTGCCGGTCGAGAAGGTCGTGGGCATGGCCGGCGTGCTTGATTCGGCGCGTTTCCGCCATTTCCTGAGCCTCGAATTCGGCGTCTCGATGCGCGACGTGACGGCCTTCGTGCTGGGTGGCCATGGCGATACCATGGTGCCGCTGACCCGCTATTCGACCGTGGCGGGCATTCCGCTGCCCGATCTGGTCAAGATGGGCTGGACCAGCCAGGAAAATCTGGACGCCATCGTGCAGCGCACCCGCGACGGCGGGGCCGAGATCGTAATGGCCGAGGCCTATCTGAAAGACCAGAAGCGCGTCCTGCCCTGCGCGGCCCATGTCGATGGCGCTTACGGCCTGAAGGGGCTTTATGTCGGCGTGCCGACCGTGATCGGTGCCGGTGGCGTCGAACGGATCGTCGACATCAAGCTGGACCGCGACGAACAGGTGATGTTCGACAAATCCGTCGATGCGGTGAAAGGCCTGGTCGAGGCCTGCAAGCAGATCGACCCCTCGCTGAACTGATCGCCGGGACCGGATGCAATCCATGCGGCGCGCCTGATCGGCGCGCCGTTTTCATATCCGCCACCGGCAGGAACGGGCTTTGTGATCACATGATTTGAGCGTGTGATCACAAGGTGCGGTTTTTTGCCCTTTCCCGTGCTTTTCCCGTCGAAAAAGGTTCATCCCCGGCAGCGGATATGCCAAAAGGCCCGGCAAACCCTATGACAACGAGGTTTGCCATGAACATCCACGAATATCAGGCCAAGTCGCTGCTGCGCGATTATGGCGTGCCGGTCTCGGACGGGCGCATCGTCACCCGCGCCGAAGACGCCAAGACCGCCGCGGGCGAGCTTGACGGCCCGCTTTGGGTGGTCAAGTCCCAGATCCATGCCGGCGGGCGCGGCAAGGGCAAGTTCAAGGAAGCCGAAGCCGGTGAGAAGGGCGGCGTGCGTCTGGCCAAATCGACCTCGGAAGCCGAGGAGATGACCCGCCAGATGCTTGGCCGCACGCTGGTGACGCATCAGACCGGCCCGGCCGGCAAGCAGGTCAACCGCATCTATATCGAGGATGGCAGCGACATCGCGCGCGAGCTTTACCTTGCGCTGCTGGTGGATCGCGGCACCTCGCGCGTCAGCTTCGTCGCCTCGACCGAGGGCGGCATGGATATCGAGGAAGTCGCGGCGTCCACCCCCGAAAAGATCGTCAGCTTCAGCGTCGATCCCGCATCCGGCCTGTCGGATTTCCACGGCCGCCGCGTGGCCTTCGCCCTTGGGCTGGAAGGCCCGCAGGTCAAGCAATGTGTCAAGCTGGTCAAGGATCTCTATCGTCTTTTCGTCGAAAAAGACATGGAAATGCTGGAAATCAACCCGCTGATCGTCACGCTTGAGGGCAATCTCAAGGCGCTGGATGCCAAGATGGGCTTCGACAATAACGCGCTTTACCGCCACCCCGATATCTTCGCGCTGCGCGACGAGACCGAGGAAGACCCCAAAGAGCTTGAGGCCTCGAAATACGATCTCAACTATATCGCGCTGGATGGCGAGATCGGCTGCATGGTCAACGGCGCGGGCCTGGCCATGGCCACGATGGACATCA
>JAUNTV010000121.1 GCA_030538515.1 Paracoccus sp. (in: a-proteobacteria) | reverse complement strand
CATGCCGCCGATCAGGACCTGCATTCGGGCAGTTTCGGCGGGCTGGCGGCCAACCCCATCCAGATCCTGTGCAACGCTTTGGCCGCGCTGAAGGATGCCGATGGCCGCATCACCCTGCCCGGCTTCTATGAGGGCGTCGAGGAGCTTTCCGACACGCTGCGCGCCGATTGGGAGGCGCTGGAATTCGATGCCGGGGAATTCCTGTCCCGCGTGGGCCTGAAGCACCCGGTCGGCGAAAAAGGCCGCCTGCCGCTGGAAATGGTCTGGAACCGGCCCACGGCGGAAATAAACGGCATCACAGGCGGTTATACCGGAGACGGCTTCAAGACCGTGCTACCGGCCGAGGCCCGCGCCAAGGTCAGCTTCCGGCTGACCGGCACGCAGGACCCCGAGGCGATCCGCGCCGCCTTCCGCGCCCATGTCGAAAGCTTCATTCCCGCCGATTGCCGGGTCGAATTCGTTGAGCATGGCGGATCGCCTGCGGCGGTGATGGATACCTCGGACCCGGCGTTCGAGGCGGCGAAACAGGCCCTTGGCACGGAATGGGGCATGGATGCGGTCTTCATCGGCATGGGCGGCTCGATCCCGATCGCGGGGGATTTCAAGCGCCTGCTTGGCATGGATACGATGCTGATCGGATTCGCGAAGGATGACGACCGTATCCACTCGCCCAATGAAAAATACGACGTGGAAAGCTTCGCCAAGGGCGCGCGAAGCTGGGCGCGCATCCTCGCGGCGCTGCGCTGAACGCAAAAGGGGCGCTGCCGGCGCCCCTTTCCCTTAGCGGCAATAGGATTGCCTGCTGGTCCAGCCGGCGATCTCGGCCCGTGTAGAGGCGTTGCGCAGGGGCACCCAGTCGCGCGCCACACCGCGCCAGCCGCCACCCGCGCGCGCAATCGCATTATCCTGCCCGACCTGACGCGCCGCGATCCTGACCGCGCAGGCCATATTGGCCCTTACATCCAGCATCGAGCCGCCACAGCCGAAATTCCGCGCGGTCGCAGTCGATATCTGCATCAGGCCCAGATTGCGCCCGCCGCCACCCTGGGCTGCGGGATTATGGCGGCTTTCATGACGCGCCACCACCGACAGCAGCCCGGCCCAGAAGGCGCGGCGGTTCTCGGGCGTCTGGCGCGCATAACCGGGGCAGAACTCCATCACATCGGAAGGCACGCGCGACATCAGCACCGCGCCTTCGGCATCCAGCGCCGCCAGGGTCGCGGCCGTCCATTCGGCGCTGCTGCCCTGCCCGTCCCAATGCATGGCGGGCAGCGGCTCGGCACCGGGCAGCTTCGCCAGCGCGCGTTCGGCCAGACCGGGCGGACCCGCATTCAGCGTCGGCGCATCCACCGCCGCCCTGCCGATGCTGGCACTGTCACAGCCCGCCAGCGACAGCCCCACGGCCATCAGGGCCAGTATCCCGAGTTTACGCATCAGCCCCGCCAGCCCCTCTTGCCATCGCCACGCCGCTAACCCATCCTTCACGAGATGCAAACAGCATTCCGATAAACACTATGAGAGCGCGATGTTATTTGCCATCCTCGGGATCATTTCCGCCGTAGCCGTCTGGTAATGGCGCCTGTCCATGGCCCGCGACGCCACGCGCGAGATCGGCAATGACATCGACGATCTGGCCAATGCCCCGCGCCGCTTCGGCTTTCGCCGCCGCGCCAATGCCCATCCGGTCGAAGGCGTCGAAGACCCCGCCCTTGCCCGCAGCGCCTGCGCGGCTTAGAAACCGGGGCGATCAGACAGGATAAAGCCATGCTCGACCATCTCGAATTCACCGCGCCCGAACCCAAGCGTATCGCCGGGGCCACATCCGACTGGGAACTGGTCATCGGGCTGGAGGTCCACGCCCAGGTCAGCAGCAATGCCAAGCTGTTTTCCGGTGCCTCGACCACATTCGGGGCCGAGCCGAACAGCAATGTGGCCTTCGTCGATGCCGCCATGCCCGGCATGCTGCCGGTCATCAACGAATTCTGCGTGGCGCAGGCGGTCAAGACCGGGCTGGGGCTGAAGGCGGAAATCAACCTGTTCAGCGCCTTCGACCGCAAGAATTACTTCTATCCCGACTTGCCGCAGGGCTATCAGATCAGCCAGCTTTACCACCCCATCGTGGGCGAGGGCGAGATCATCGTGGATATGGCCCCCGGCGTGGCGCGCCGCGTGCGCATCGAACGCATCCATCTGGAACAGGATGCGGGCAAGTCGATCCATGACATGGACCCGAACATGTCCTTTGTCGATTTCAACCGCACCGGCGTGGCGCTGATGGAAATCGTCAGCCGCCCCGATATCCGCGGGCCCGAAGAAGCAGCCGCCTATGTCAGCAAGCTGCGCCAGATCATGCGCTATCTGGGCACCTGCGACGGCAATATGCAGAACGGCAATCTGCGCGCGGATGTGAATGTCAGCGTCTGCAAGCCCGGCGATTACGAGAAATATCAGGAAACGCAGGATTTCAGCCATCTCGGCACGCGCTGCGAGATCAAGAACATGAACTCGCTGCGCTTCATCCAGCAGGCCATCGACTACGAGGCGCGCCGCCAGATCGGCATTCTGGAAGACGGCGGCAAGATCGTGCAGGAAACCCGGCTTTACGACCCCGACCGGGGGGAAACGCGGTCCATGCGCTCCAAGGAAGAGGCGCATGATTACCGCTACTTCCCCGATCCCGACCTGCTGCCCCTGGAAATCGACCGCGCATGGGTCGATCAGATCGGCGAGACCATGCCCGAATTGCCCGATGCCAGAAAGCTGCGCTTCGTGCGCGATCTGGGCCTGTCGGAATATGACGCGGGCGTGCTGACCGCCGAACTAGAAAGCGCCAATTATTTCGAAGCCGTGGCCCTGGGCCGTGACGGCAAGATGGCGGCGAACTGGGTCATCAACGATCTGTTCGGACGGCTGAAGAAGGAAGGGCTGGAAATCGGCGACAGCCCGGTCTCGGCCAGCCAGCTTGGCGGCGTGATCGAGCTGATCGGCAAGGGCGATATCTCGGGCAAGATCGCCAAGGATCTGTTCGATATCCTTTGGACCGAAGGCGGCGATCCGGCTGACATCGTGGAAGCGCGCGGCATGAAACAGGTCACTGACCTTGGCGCGATCGAGGCTGCGGTGGATCAGATCATCGCCGAAAACCCTGCTCAGGTCGAAAAGGCCCGCGCCAATCCGAAGCTGGCGGGCTGGTTCGTGGGGCAGGTTCTGAAAGCCACGGGCGGCAAGGCCAATCCGGCGGCGGTCAATGAACTGGTAGCGAAGAAGCTGGGCCTGTGAAACGGGGGGGATCGGCCCCGGTCAGTGGAAGCTTTCCGGGGTCTTTCTGCTGATCGCAGCACCCATGCTGGGCCTGAGCCACTGGGCCGAGCTTGCGGGCCTTATTTCCCCCACCTGGGGCAAGAATGCCGGGATGCTGCTTCCCGTGATCGCGGCGGCCATCGCCGGGTTCTGGTAGCGGGGCCGGCTGAGCGGCTATCCCGATTGGGCGATGCGGCGACCCTATAGCCGGCGCATGGCATGAGTGCTGTTCTTCCTTGGCATCGCTGTCTACATCCTTGCCCCCTTGCAGGCGCTGCTCATCGCCAATGACGTCAGCATGCGCAGGTTTGTGATCGCTTTTTTCTGAATATGGACGCGCCTGCCGTGATCCGACTTGCTGCCCCGACGCTGTTTCATATGATCGTCTGCCTGATCCAGACCGAGATCGGGCTGTTTCCGGGTGTGCGCATCATGGATCATTTCAAATGGGAACGCGTTTGAAGGGCTGGAAATCCGCCATGCGGATCGCCTATGGTCCGGGCTGAACGAACAGGGAAAAGCCGATGCACTCCTATGAATATGCCGCCATTCCCGCGCCCCTGCGCAGCGAGAAGGTGAAGGGCACGAAAGTGCCGTCGGATCGCTATGCCGCCACATTGACCGAAGCCATCAACAATATGGCCGCGAATGGATGGGAATATCTGCGCGCCGAGACGCTGCCCTCGGAGGAACGCAGCGGGCTGACCGGGCGCACCACGGTTTTCCATAACCTGCTGATCTTCCGGCGCGAAAAAGCAATCGTGCAGGAGCTTGCGGCCGGCACCATGCCGCAGGCCCATCCTGCGCCGCAACCGGAGCCTGCGGATGCAGCCGATCAGCCCGCCGAGGCCGAGGTCAATACCAAGACCGAGGCCGGGGAAGAACCCTCATCCCCGGTTTTCTCGGAAAAGATGCGCATGGCGGAAAAACCTGCCGAACCAAGCAAAGACGCGCAGTAAGCGCCAGCCGGTCCGTCAATGCGGGCCGGCCCCTGAAAACAGGTTGATGACCACGACGCCCCCGGTGATCATGGCGATGCCGACAAGGGCCGGGGTATCGAGATGCTGGTTCAGAAACACCACCCCGATCATTGAGATCAGCGCGATCCCCGCCCCCGACCAGATCGCATAGACCACGCCCATCGGCATGAACTGCACCACCACCGACAGCGCGTAAAAGGCCAGACCGTAGCAGACGGCCATCAGCAGTGTGGGCGCGATCCGGGTGAATTGCGCCGATTGCTGCAAGGCGGTCGTGCCCAGAACCTCTAGCACGATCGCCCCGCCAAGCCATGCCCAGACCGGCATCAGACCAGCTTTCCTGCCAGAGAATTCGGGGCGGAATGGGTGATCTCGACCGTGACCAGATCGCCGATGGCGGCTTCGGGCGCGTCGACGAAAACCGAATGCAGATAATCGGATTTGCCGACCATCTGGCCGGTCTCACGGCCCGGCTTTTCGAACAGAACGCCAAGCCTGCGCCCGACCATGCTTTCCTGCGCGGCCTTCTGCTGGCGCGACAACAGCGCCTGCAATTCCTGCAAGCGCGCATCGGCAACCGCATCGGGCAGGGTCTCGCGCCCGGCGGCGGGCGTGCCGGGGCGGGGCGAATACTTGAAGCTGAAGGCGGTGCCGAAACCCACATCCCCGATCAGTTTCAGCGTGTCGCGGTGGTCCTGATCGGTCTCACCCGGAAAGCCTGCGATGAAATCCGAGGTCAGCATGATATCAGGCCGCGCCGCCCGGATACGCTCGATCAGGCGCAGATAATCGGCGGCGGTATGCCTGCGGTTCATGGCCTTCAGAACGCGGTCGCTGCCGGACTGAACCGGCAGGTGCAGATAGGGCATCAGCTTGGGTTCGCTGCCATGGGCCTCGATCAGATCATCGCTCATGTCATTGGGATGGCTGGTGGTATAGCGGATGCGGTCCAGCCCGTCGATTTCCGCCAATGCCCGGATCAGGCGCCCGAAATGCCATTCCGCCCCGCCCGGCCCGGCACCATGCCAGCCATTCACGTTCTGGCCCAGAAGCGTGATCTCGCGCACGCCGCGCCCGACCAGATCACGCGCCTCTGCCAGAATGCGGTCCACCGGGCGGCTGACCTCGGCCCCGCGGGTATAGGGCACGACGCAGAAGGCACAGAACTTGTCGCATCCTTCCTGCACGGTCAGGAAGGCCGTGGGCGCGCGCCGCGTGGCATGGCGGCGCGGCAGGTGGTCGAACTTGTCCTCGGCCGGGAAGTCGGTCAGCACGCGCGGGCCTTCACCGCGCGCCATGGCGGGCAGCTTGTGATAGCTTTGCGGGCCGACCACCAGATCGACCAGGGGCATGCGCTGCACGATCTCGGCCCCTTCGGCCTGCGCCACACAGCCGGCCACGGCGATTTTCAGATCGGGATTTTCCGCCTTCAGCGGCTTCAACCGGCCCAGATCCGAATACAGCTTCTCGGCGGCCTTTTCGCGGATATGACAGGTGTTGAGCAGGACCATATCGGCCTCGGCCTGATTTTCGGTCAGGACATAGCCGTCGGCACCCATGGCCTCGGCCATGCGCGAACTGTCATAGACATTCATCTGACAGCCATAAGTCTTGATGAAAAGCTTCTTCGGTTGGGCCATGTCGCGTTCCTTCGTGCCGCGCGCATATACCCGATCACGCCGACAAAGAGAAGCGCCGCTAGAGATAGCCCCGCCAGAGCAGAACCCAGATCACCACCGCGCCCAGAATCAGAAGCCCGAACAGCACCGAGGCGGCGAAATTCGTCATCTTATCCTGCATGCGCGTGACCCGGCCAAAGGGCTTGAGATAGGCGACCAGATCGGCATGGGCCTGGGCGGCGGGGCGAAAATCGGCCTGCCGCGCGATCTTGGGGGCCAGGGTCAATGCCTCGGCATCGCGCAGGATCACGGCCTTCTTGTAAAGCTTGCGCGGCAGCGCGCCACCCCGCCTGCGCAGCATGGTATCAAGGGTGACGACCTCGCCGCGTCTGGCCCCGCCAAGACGCGTGGCCATCAGCACGGCAACCTCCTCGGCCCAGCTTCTTACGTTCAGTGGCGTCATCGCTACCCTCTTTTGCGGCGGATCATAGACGGGCTGGCACCGGCAATCCAGCCCGGCTAGACTGGCACCATGAAGCTGCACATATATATATCGGGCGAGGATCACGGCCAGCCGCCGGTGGTTCTGGCGCATGGGCTTTTCGGCTCGGCGAAAAATCTCGGCGGGATCGCGCGCCGGCTGGAAGGGGCGCACCGCGTCATCGCGGTGGATATGCGCAATCACGGTGCCTCGCCCCATGATGGTGATCATTCCTACGCCGCATTGGCCGCTGATCTGGCCGAGGTGATCGCCGATCATGGCGGCACGGCGGATCTGGTCGGGCATTCCATGGGCGGCAAGGCCGCGATGGTGCTGGCGCTGACCCGGCCCGAACTGCTGCGCAGGCTGGTGGTGCTGGATATCGCCCCGGTCGCCTATAGCCATAGCCAGCAGGAATATATCGACGCCATGCAGGCACTGGATCGGGACGGCCTGCGCCTGCGGTCCGAGGCCGACCGGCGGCTGGCCGCCCATGTGGATGACCCCGGCATCCGGGCATTTCTTCTGCAAAACCTTGATCTGAAAGCCGATCCCGCCCGCTGGCGGCTGAACCTTCCGGTGCTGGCGGCCGATATGGCCCAACTGACCGGCTGGCCCGAGGGGCTGACCAGGGCCGCCTTTGACGGGCCGGCCCTGTTTCTGGCGGGCGCGCAATCCGACTATGCCCGCGCCGGTCATCACGCCGATGCGATCCACGCCTTTTTCCCCCAGGCCGAGCTTCGCTATATCCCCGGCTGCGGCCATTGGCTTCACGCCGAGGAACCCAGGCTGGTCGCTGATGCGGTGGCGGAATTTCTGGGCTAACCCCCGCCCCCGCCCTTCCGAAAACAGCAAAAAGCCCCGCCATCACTGGCGGGGCTTCGTTCTTTCGGCAGGCCGGGATTACCAGTCGGCGCGTTCGACGATGCGGGTCAGAACCGGCAGCTTCATCGCGCCAAGGCGCAGGGCCTCACGCGCGATGGTCTCGTTCACGCCGTCGATCTCGAACATGATCCGGCCGGGATGGACGCGGGCAGCCCAGTAATCGACCGAGCCTTTACCTTTACCCATCCGCACCTCGGTCGGTTTCGACGAAACCGGCACATCCGGGAAAATGCGGATCCAGACACGGCCCTGACGCTTCATGTGGCGGGTGATCGCGCGGCGGGCCGCCTCGATCTG
>JAUNTV010000120.1 GCA_030538515.1 Paracoccus sp. (in: a-proteobacteria) | reverse complement strand
GTTCACCCAGATCGCCCAGTGGATCGAGGGCATGAGATTGCCGTAGCGGTGGAAGAACAGCGCGCGGAAGATCAGCTCTTGCGGAAGCGCCGACAGGATCGGATAGAGCAGCCAGATCAGCCCCAGCATCTGCGGATTATGGCGCAGGATATTCAGGATGGCGGCGGGGCGGTAAAAGGCAAGGATCACCGCACCCGAGACAAGCACGAGCACCCCCATCACCGCCGCCTCGCGCCAGGGCAGCCGCGACCACCCGCGCAAAAGCGCACGCCAGTCAAAGCCGCCGGTCAGCGCCAGAAGCGCCAGCCCGGCCAGCGAAAACAGCGCCAGCGCGGTGAATATCCGGCTTGGCGGCAGGAAAAGCGCGATGCCAAGCGGGGTCAGGATGAACAGCGCCGTGAACTCGATCCAGCGCAGCACCCGCCCCCGTCTGGTGGCGGGGGGGCTGGCATGGACCATCACCTGCGCGCGCGTGCCGAGCCGCATATCCATGAAGCCCGCGCCCGTCAGCGGATCATGCGCCGCGTCAGCCACGCATGCCAGTCACGCGCGCTGCCCGCGAAGGCGTTGATATCGGTATTGCCGCGAATGCCGGGCACCGCGCCGGTGCCGGTATATTGCCAGAAGGTCCAGCGTTGGCCGGGATAGACCGTGCTGGGATGGCCCGCGACCGAGCGCAGCCAGAATTCCGCGCGCAACTGGCGCACCGCCGTATCGCGGTAGAAATCGACGGTGGTATAGATGATCGGCCGCTGACCGTAGTGACGTTCAACGATATCAAGGAAGATATTCGCCTCGCGCAGGATCTCGGCCGAGCCGGGGCGGCGCGGGCAGGTGCGCGAATTGGTCCATTCAAGGTCAAGCACGGGCGGCATCGAACCGGCCTCGCGCGGGACGTTGCGGATGAACCACGCGGCCTGTTCGGCCCCCGTGCGGCAGAAGTAATAGTAGTGATAGGCACCGCGCGGAATGCGGGCGCGGCCGGCTTCGCGCCAGTAGCCGGGGAATTCGGGATCGGCATGGTCGCCGCCCTCGGTCGCCTTGAGATAGACGAAGCTGACGCCGGAACTGCGCACCCGGTTCCAGTCGATATTGCCCTGCCAGCGCGAGATATCGATGCCATGGACCGCGTGATGATAGGGATGCCCGCCGATCCAGGGATGGGGGGCGTAATCACCAAGCTGCGGCACCCTGCTGCCGGGGAAGACATTGGGCATGCCCGAGACACCCCCCGGCGTAACGACCGCGCGCTGCCCGCCGGCACAAGCCGCCAGCACCATCAGTGCCAGCGCCGAAAGAATGGTGATGATCCGTGACATCCTGCCCCCGCTTGTTTTTGCTGTTATCGCAGCGCCGGATGGCAAAGTCACGACGGTATCGGCCTCACGAAACCGTCAGCGCCCTTGTGAGGGGGGCATCGCCGCCCCGGCCCGACGGGCGGGACAGGGATTTGGGCAAAGACGACGCGGCGAAACCGGTCACGACATTCAAAATCAGTGACATGCCAGCGGTCGGGGGCCGCGCCCGGATCAGCTCCGGTCAGGCACCAGCTTGCCGGGGTTAAGGATATTATTGGGGTCCAGTGCCGCCTTGACCGCGCCCATCACCGCCCATGCAGCCCCGTGCTGTTCTTCCATCAGCCCGCGCTTGCCGATCCCGATGCCATGTTCGCCCGAGACCGTGCCGCCGACCGCGATGGCGCGCCGGGCCATCGCGTTGGCGACGTCCTTGGCGCGGGCCAGTTCTTCGGGGTTGTCGGGTTCGATCAGCAGAAGCGTATGGAAGTTTCCGTCGCCGACATGGCCCACGATATCGCCCAGAATCCCCGCCGCTTCCATATCGCGTGCCGCCGCCGCGACCTGTCCCGGCAGTTCCGACATCGGCACGCAGACATCCGTGACCACCCCGGTCGCCCCCGGACGCAGCTTCAGCGTCGCCCAGTATGAGGCGTGCCGCGCTTCCCACAGCTTGCGGCGATCCTCGGGAGAGGAGGCCCATTGAAAGCCCTGCCCGCTGAACTCGGCCGCGATATCGCCGAATGCCTCGGCATTGGCGCGCACCGATTCGGGCGCGCCGTTGAACTCGATCATCAGATGCGGCGCTTCGGGGTAATCGGTGCCCGAGTAAAGGTTCACCGCCCGCATCGCCACCGGGTCCATGAATTCGATCCGCGCCATGGGAATGCCCGCCTGCATGGTCATGGCAACGCAGCCGACCGCATCTTCCAGTGTCGGGAAGGCGCAGACGGCGGCGGCCACATCCTCGGGCTGGCCATGCAGGCGCAGGGTCAGTTCGGTGATGATGCCAAGCGTGCCTTCGGAACCCACCATCAACCCGGTCAGGTCATAGCCCGCGCTGGATTTCGCGGCCTTCGTGCCGGTGCGGATGACGGTGCCGTCGGCCAGCACGACTTCCAGCGCAAGCACGGCGTCGCGCATGGTGCCGTAACGCACCGCCATCGTGCCCGAGGCCCGCGTCGCCGCCATCCCGCCAAGCGAGGCATTGGCACCCGGATCGATCGGGAAGAACAGACCCGTGGCGCGCAATTCGGTGTTCAGCGCCTCGCGCGTGACGCCGGGCTGGACCACGGCCAGCATATCCTCGGGCGAGACGGTCAGGACGCGGTTCATGCCCATCATGTCCAGCACCAGCCCGCCATGGGTCGCCAGCGCATGCCCTTCCAGCGAGGTGCCGGTGCCCCAGCCGATGACCGGCACGCCGTGGCGGTTGCAGATGGCCAGAATGCGGCTGATTTCATCCGTGGTTTCAGGGAAGGCCACGGCATCGGGCGGCGGGGCCTTGTGCCATGTCTCGGACTGGCCGTGCGCCTCGCGGTCGGGCTGACGCTCTGACAGGCGATCACCGATCACCGCGCGAATTTCGTCGAATGCCTGCTGATGACTGGCCATGGCCCTGCCCCTTTCCCTGATGTCGCAACGGGCATAGCCCAAGCGCCGCGAAAACCCAACCGGAAGCGCCGCGAAAGAATGCAGCCGATCAGGGACGATGATCTTGCGGCTTCCTGCCCGAATGCCCTGCCCTAAAGGGCCACCACCCGGCCCTGATCCAGCCGCAGCCCGCGATCCATGCGCGCTGCAAGCTCCATATTATGGGTGGCGATCAGGGCGGACATGCCGGTTTCGCGCACCAGTGCCATGAGCATGTCGAACACCCGGTCCGAGGTGGCGGGGTCGAGGTTTCCCGTCGGCTCATCCGCCAGAAGCAGCGCGGGCCCGTTGGCAAGCGCCCGGCAGAAGGCCACGCGCTGCTGTTCGCCGCCCGAAAGCTCGGCCGGGCGGTGGCCGGCGCGGTCCTTCAGCCCCACCCGGTCCAGCAATTCGGCGGCGCGGGCGCGGGCGCGGGTCTCGGGCACGGCATTGGCCAGTTGCGGCAGGATGATGTTCTCGGCCGCGCTGAATTCGGGCAGCAGGTGGTGGAACTGATAGATGAAGCCCAGATCGCGGCGCCGGGCCATGGTGCGCACCCCGTCGCGCTGCCCGGTCAGATCGGTGCCGTTCAGCGTGACCCGGCCCGCATCGGGCGTATCCAGCAGCCCCGCGATATGCAGAAGCGTGGATTTCCCCGCGCCAGAGGGCGCGACAAGGGCCACGACCTCGCCCTGGCGGATGGTCAGGTCAAGGCCGCGCAGCACCCCGATCTGGCCGGGGGTGCCGGGGTTATAGGTTTTCTCGATCCCGTCGAGGCGCAGCACCTCATTCATAGCGAAGCGCCTCCACAGGGTTCATGCGGGCCGCGCGGGCGGCGGGGAAGATGGTGACGAGGAAGCTCAGCCCCAGCGACAGCGCCACCGCCTTGCCGATATCGATGCCGCGCAGGCGGGCGGGCAGTTCGTAGATGCCGCGCACCGAAGGGTCCCATGCACCGCCCGATGAAAACCAGTTCACCACCGTCATGATGTGGTCGACATTCAGCGACACGATCACGCCCAGCACCACGCCCATGATCGTGCCGATGATCCCGGTGAAGGCCCCGCAAAGGAAGAACACGCGCAGGACCGAACCTTCCGTCAGCCCGATGGTGCGCAGGATGCCGATATCGCGGCCCTTGTTCTTGACCAGCATGATCAGCCCCGAGGTGATGTTCATCGTGGCGATCAGCACCAGCACCGAAAGGATGACGAACATCACGTCATCTTCCAGATCCAGCGCGCCGAGGAAGCTGGCGGAGCTGTCCTTCCATGTCCAGATCAGCGCGCCCTCGCCCGCGGCCGTCATCAGGGGCAGGGACCAGTCGGCGATACGCTCGGGGTCGTTCACATAGACCTCGATCTCATCGGCCAGGCTCTCGCGGTTGAAATAGGACTGGGCTTCCTCAAGCGGCATATAGATGCGGGTGCGGTCGATGTCGTAGCGACCGGCGCTGAAGATATAGGCGATCTCATAGGCATTGATGCGCGGGGTGGTGCCGAAGGCGGTCTGCGCGCCCTCGGGCGAGATCAGGCGGATGCGGTCGCCCACGCCCACCCCAAGCTCGCGCGCGATGCCCGAGCCGATGGCAATGCCCTGATCGAACCGGCCGATATCGCCCTGTGATGTGGCGGGGTCGCTGATGCGCGGGATCTGCCCGAGGTCGGCAGGGCGGATGCCGTAGACCTCGGCCACGTTATTGCTGCTGCCCGAGGTCGCCATGACCTGCCCCTTGATCACCGGGGCCGCCCTTGTGACGCCCGGCACGGCGGCGAGGCGGGCGGCCATATCCTGATAATCGGGGATGCGACCGGGCTGAAAGTAAACCTCGCCGGTGAGTTCATTGGTGAAGCGCGAGGGCGGCAGATAGACCGAGGTATGGGCATTCGCGCCAAGGATGGTATCGACGAATTCGGCGCGAAAGCCGGTGCGCACCGCCAGCGTGACGATCAGGGCTGCCACGCCAAGCGCGATGCCGATCAGGCTGATCCATGTCATCACCGAGACGCCGCCTTCCGCGCGGCGCGCGCGCAGGTAGCGCCAGGCGATCAGGAATTCGAAGCGCGAGAAGGGTTTCGGGGCGGCGGCTGGCGCGGATCGTGACATGAATGGTCCTTTGACTTGGCCGGGAAACTGGTCTGAAACCGGCGAAAGCGCAAGCCGACATTGCCGTGAGCGCGGGGGGAGCGGAAGAAAGGGGCGCTGCCCCTCGGCGCGTGACCGCGCCTCACCCCGAGGTATTTGCCGCACTGATGAGAGGGAAAGGGCGGCTTGCCGGGGCCGGGCAGATCGGCCATGAAGCGGGATGGCCAGAGCAATGAGCAATTTCATCTGTCAGGAATGCGGGGCGACCCACAAGAAATGGGCCGGGCGCTGCGATGCCTGCGGGGCCTGGAACAGCATCGTCGAAGAGGTGCCCTTGTCGCAGGGGCCGGGGCGCGGACTGGGGGCGGCCAAGGGCAAACCGGTGGCGCTGAGCGCGCTTTCCGCCCATGAGCCGCCGCCTGCGCGCGCGCAATCGGGCATGGTCGAGTTCGACCGGGTTCTGGGCGGCGGGCTGGTGCCGGGATCGGCCATTCTGGTCGGCGGCGATCCGGGGATCGGGAAATCGACCCTGCTTCTTCAGGCGGCGGCGGCCTTTGCGTCAAGCGGGCGAAGCGCGATTTACATTTCCGGCGAGGAAGCCAGCGCGCAGGTCAGGATGCGGGCGGCGCGTCTTGGGCTGGGGGATGCCCCGGTCCGGCTGGGGGCCGAGACGGGCCTGCGCGATATCCTGACCACGCTGGATGCCGAGCGCCCCGATCTGGCGGTGATCGATTCCATCCAGACGCTGTGGTCCGATACGGTGGATGCCGCCCCCGGTTCGGTCAGTCAGGTACGGGCTTCGGCGCATGAGCTGGTCACTTTTGCGAAGAAGCGTGGCGTGGCGGTGATCATCGTGGGCCATGTCACCAAGGATGGCCAGATCGCCGGGCCGCGCGTGGTCGAGCATATGGTCGATACCGTGCTTTATTTCGAGGGCGAGCGCGGCCATCAGTTCCGCATCCTGCGCGCCGTGAAGAACCGTTTCGGCCCCGCCGACGAGATCGGCGTCTTCGAGATGACCGGTGGCGGGCTGGCCGAGGTTTCCAATCCTTCGGCGCTGTTTCTCAGCGAACGCGGCCAGCCCAGCCCCGGCAGTGCGGTTTTCGCGGGGATCGAGGGGACGCGCCCGGTGCTGACCGAGATACAGGCGCTTGTCGCGCCCTCGACCCTGGCAAGTCCGCGCCGGACGGTCGTGGGGCTGGACGGGGGGCGCGTCAGCACCATTCTGGCCGTGCTTGAGGCGCGCTGCGCCATTCCCTTCGCGGGGCTGGACGTGTTTCTGAACGTGGCCGGCGGCATGCGCGTCATGGAGCCTGCCGCCGATCTGGCCATTGCCGCGGCCCTTCTGAGCGCGCGCGAGGACAGTGCGCTGCCCGCCGAATGCGCGATATTTGGCGAAATCAGCCTTTCGGGGGCGCTTCGCCCGGTCGCTCAGGCGGAAAACAGGTTGAAAGAGGCACAAAAACTTGGTTTTTCACAGGCGATCATCCCGGCTGCCTCGAAGATCGAGGGGGCGCGGGACATGCGGCTGGACCGGATTTCAGACCTGACGAGTTTCGTCGGAGAGATGTTCGGCGCCGGCTAGAACGGGACAGTGCGGCCATGAATGCCGCGAAAAGGTGGGCAAATGGACGGCTTTACCATTATCGACGGCATCGTTGCGGCCGTCATCATTCTGTCGGCGATTCTCGCCTATGCGCGCGGCTTCGTGCGCGAATCGCTGGCGATTCTGGGCTGGATCGGTGCCGCCGTGCTGGCTTTCATCTTCGCGGGATCGCTGCGCCCGGTCATCGCGCAGCTTCCCTTTCTGGAGAAGTTCCTGGGCGACAGTTGCGAATTGGCGACGATTGCCGCCTTTGCCGCCGCCTTCGCGCTGGCACTGGTGCTGTTTTCGATCATCACGCCGCTGTTTTCGTCGGTCGTGCAGCGCTCGGCGCTTGGCGGGGTCGATCAGGCGATGGGCTTTCTGTTCGGGGTCGCGCGCGGCATCCTTCTGGTGGCGGTCGCCTTCATCGTTTACGATCGCGTGATGGCGTCCTCGCCGGTGCCGGTGGTGGATAATTCCCGCACCGCCAAGGTGTTGGAGCGTATGCTCGGCACGCTGAATTCGGAAATCCCGCAGGATGCGCCGGGCTGGATCACCAACCGCTACAACCAGCTTGTCGCAAGCTGCGCGGGTGTCGGGCTGACCCCGGATCAGGCAGTCACGCCTGCCACGCCCGCGACCAACTGAACCGATTTATATCGTTTTCATGTCAGAGCCCGCCGCCGGGGCGTGACTTTTGCCATGACTGCGCCTATCTAGGGCGCAGTCACAGCGTCCAGACGAGCACCCCATGCAGCCATTCCTTGCGCATCCATTCGATGATGACCGCCTGCATGAAGAATGCGGCGTCTTTGGCGTGATCGGCGTGGCCGAGGCGGCGAATTTCGTGGCGCTTGGCCTGCATGCGCTTCAGCATCGCGGCCAGGAAGCGGGCGGCATCATCAGCCATGATGCGGAAAGCGGTTTCAACAGCGCCCATCGTTTCGGCTATGTCCGCGACAATTTTACCAAGCAAAGCCTGA
>JAUNTV010000119.1 GCA_030538515.1 Paracoccus sp. (in: a-proteobacteria) | reverse complement strand
TGTCGACCATGGGCTATCTGGAAAAGGTCGATGAATATCTGAACAAGGCGCTTTCCTGAGTTTGAAAGGCCGGGCATGACGCCCGGCCTTTTGCCTCCGGCGGGGATATTTCCGGACGGAAGAAGCGGGTCCGAGGGCGCGGGGGCGGGGGCGGGCCTGCTGATGCGTTTCCGCTTTCGCTGAGGTCGTTCCGGGGCTATATCCGCCTTGTGCCAATGATCCTGTCCCCATGATGGAGTGCCCCGATGAAAGCTGCCGTCATCACCTTCCCCGGTTCCAATTGCGACCGTGATCTGCGGGTTGCCTTTGCGCAGGCGGGGGCTGAGGCCGTTCAGGTCTGGCACAAGGATGATGCGCTGCCTTCGGGCACGGATCTGGTCGCGGTGCCGGGCGGGTTTTCCTTTGGCGACTATCTGCGCTGCGGGGCCATTGCCGCGCAATCGCCCATTGCGCGGGCGATCCGTGCCCATGCCGGGCGTGGCGGCTATGTGCTGGGGATCTGCAACGGATTTCAGGTGCTGACCGAACTGGGCCTTCTGCCCGGCGCCCTGATGCGCAATGCCGGGCTGAGCTTCATCGCGCGCCCCGTCACGCTTGAGGTGGCCTCGGCCGATAGCGCCTTTACCAGCGGATATGCGCCCGGCCAGAGCCTGGAGATCCCGGTGGCCCATCATGACGGCAATTACCAGATCGATGCCGAAGGGCTGGCGCGTCTGCGGGGGCAGGACCGCGTGGCCTTTCGCTATGCGCCGGGGATCAACGGCTCGGTCGATGATATCGCGGGCGTGCTGTCGGAAAACCGCCGGGTGCTGGGGATGATGCCCCATCCCGAACGCGCGAGCGAGCCCGCCCATGGTGGCAGCGACGGGGCGGCGCTGTTTGCGGCGCTTGCGCGGGGGTTGGTGGCGGCCTGATCCGCCCGGCCATGCAGCACCCATGCCGGATCGTCTTGGCAGAGACCGCGCGCGCGCCTAGATTGGCGGGCATGGCATTCACAGCGGACCCGGCCCCTTGAGCAGAACGCGACCCGACAGCGAAGGATCGCCCGCGCGAGGCGGGGCTGCTGCGGCCGTGAACCAATGGCCGCTGCGGGTGGCGCTTCTGGTGCTGCTGGCACTGGGGGGGCTGCTGCTTTGGGCGACGAATGACTGGCTGACCGAGCGTTATACCGAAACCACGCGCGTGCGGGCCGAGTTGCGCGCCACGCTTTATTCCGGCCAGCTTCAGTCGGAATTGCAGCGCAATGCGGTGGTGCCGATGATGCTGGCGCGTGACCCGGCGCTGATCACGGCGCTGGCATCGGATGATTTCGCCTTCACCTCGGCGCGGCTGATCTCGGCCCAGAAGGAGATCGGGGTGGCCTCGATCCGGCTTCTGGATGCCTCGGGGCGCACGGTGGCGGCGACGGACCGGCAATTGCTGGGGACGAATTACGTCTCGGCACCCTATTTCGTCGATGCCATGCGCTCGCGCGATACGGTGTTCACGGTTGCGCCATCGGACCGGGGGGGCTTCGAATTCGTCTATTCGCGCGCCATCGCCGACAGTTCGCGCACGCTTGGCGTGATCGTGGTGGGCGCCGATCTTCAGCAGTTGGAACGAAGCTGGGCGGGGATCACCGATGCGGTGGCGGTGACCGATTCAACCGGCGTCGTGATCCTGTCGACGGAAGCGCGCTGGCGCGGCCTTCCCTTGCAGGAAGCGCTGTCGGTGCGGCCCGCGCCAAGCGCGATCGAGCGCGCCTTTCAGGTCTCGGCGGATTGGGGCAATGCGCCGGCGGATGCTTACGTCAAGGGCCGCGCGGTCATGCAGACCGAGACCCGCATCCCCTTCCGGGGCTGGCGGATGCATAATTTCACCACCTATGAATCCGTCCGCGAGCGGGTGAACGCGGCCTTGTTCTTCGAGGCGATGGTACTGGCGGTGCTGATGGCGCTGCTGTTTTACATCATGTCGCGCCGCGCGCAGCGCCGTTCGGTGGCCTATATGCAGGAATCTGCCGATCTGCGCGCGCTCAACACCCGGCTGACCCGTGAGATCGCCGAGCGCGAGCGCGTTCAGCGCGAGCTTCGCGTGGCCGAGCAGACGATGCAGCAATCCTCGAAACTGGCGGCTCTGGGCGAGATGTCGGCGGGTGTCAGCCATGAGCTGAACCAGCCCCTGGCGGCGATGAAAACCTATCTGGCGGGGGCGCGGCTGCTGCTGGACCGGGGCCGCGCCGATGAGGCGCTGTCGTCCTTCCAGCGTATCGACGATCTGGTCGACCGCATGGGCACGATCACGCGGCAGTTGAAATCCTATGCCCGCAAGGGTGGCGAGGCGTTCGAGCCGGTCGATCTGCGCCATGCGCTGTCCAATGCGCTGACCATGATGGAGCCCCAGCTTCGCAGCCGCCCGGTCCGCATCCTGCGCAATCTGCCGCGCCGGCCCGTCATGGTCTATTGCGACCGCATCCGGCTGGAGCAGGTGTTGATCAACCTGCTGCGCAATGCCATCGACGCCACCAAATCCACCCGCGATGCCCGCATCGACATCGGAATCGAGGCGGGAACTCAAGCGGTTGTGACCGTGCGTGACAATGGACCCGGCGTCAGTGATCTGGACAAATTGTTCGAGCCGTTCTTCACAACCAAGAAGCCGGGTGAGGGCACCGGGCTGGGGCTTGCGATCTCGTCGGGGATCGTGGCCGATTTTGGCGGCCGGCTGACCGCGCATAATGCCGAGGAAGGGGCGGGCGCAGTCTTCGTGCTGGCCCTGCCGCTTTATGATCCTGATGGCGGGCTGGCGCAAACGCGGCTGGCCGCAGAATGAAAAGGAAAGAAAAAGCATGAGCAAGACCTTGCGCATCGCCATCGTGGATGACGAGCCCGATATGCGGGAATCGATCAGCCAGTGGCTGGTTCTGTCGGGCTTCAACACCGTCTCTTTCGCGACCGCCGAAGATGCGCTCAAGGAGATCGGGCCGGACTGGCCCGGCGTGGTGATTTCCGATATCCGGATGCCCGGCATGGACGGGATGGCTTTCCTGAAACGCCTGATGAGCATCGATTCCGCGCTGCCGGTGATCATGATCACCGGGCATGGCGACGTGCCCATGGCGGTCGAGGCGATGCGCCTTGGTGCCATGGATTTCATGGAAAAGCCCTTCAAGCCCGACCGCATGACCGAACTGGCCAAGAAGGCCACCCAGACCCGGCGCATGACGCTGGATAACCGCGCGCTGCGCCGCGATCTGTCGGAAGGCCAGCAGGTCATGTCGAAACTGGTCGGGCAGTCATCCGCGATGGAGCGTCTGCGAGAGGATATCCTTGATCTCGGTCAGGCCGACGGCCATGTGCTGATCGATGGCGAGACCGGGACCGGCAAGACGCTGGTGGCCCATGCGCTGCATGCCGTGGGGCCGCGCGCGTCGAAGAAGTTCATCCCCATCGCCTGCGCGGCCTTCGATGCCGATCAGCTTGCCCTGCGGCTTTTCGGCCCGCTGGAGGATGGCATCCCCGCAGTCGAGGAGGCGCGCGGCGGCACCCTGTGTCTTGAGGATATCGAGGCGCTGCCCGATCCCTTGCAGGCCCGCCTTCTGGGCTTCATCGCCGATCAGGGCACCCCGGCCGAGACCCGCATCATCGCGATTTCCAATGCGCGTGGCGATGGCCGCCGCCCCGAGGATCTGCTGCGCCCCGATCTGTTTTACCGCCTGTCGGCCTTGCAGATCACCGTGCCGCCCCTGCGCGCGCGGGGCGAGGATATTCTGGCGCTGTTCACCCGCATGACCGAGCAGTTCGCCGATGAATATGGCTGCGAGCCGCCTCAGGTCAATGCGCAGGAAGCCGCCCAGCTTCTGCAGGCGCCATGGCCGGGCAATGTGCGCCAGCTGATCAATGTGGCCGAGCGCGCGGTCTTGCAGAACCGGCGCGGCTCTGGCTCGATCACCTCGCTTCTGATGACCGAGGGCGACGAGGATCAGGCCCAGGCCACCACGACCGAAGGCAAGCCGCTGAAGGAATATGTCGAAAGCTTCGAAAAGATGCTGATCGACAATACCATGCGCCGCCACAAGGGCAGCATCGCGGCGGTGATGGATGAGCTGTGCCTGCCGCGCCGGACCCTGAACGAGAAGATGGCGAAATACGGGCTGTCTCGCGGCGATTACCTGTAGACGCGGGCCATGCCGGGCGGGTTGCTGTTCATCATCATCCGGTTCTCGCCGCTCCAGATCACCGTGCTGGTTCTGGTTCTGGTGCTGGTCGTGGTCTCCGTGGTGCTGGCGGTGGGGCTGCCCCTGCTGGCGCTTCTGGCGCTGTCGAAGGGGCAAGGCCGGCGGGCAGCATGGCTTGGCGGGGCCGGGCTTCTGGCGGTGGGCTATACGCTCGGGCCGGGGCTTTACGAAGGCATGCAGGCCGGGGCGCGGTTCCGGGCGCTGGAAGGGCAGCAGGTGACGCGCGCCACCCCCGATCTGACCGGCCGCGTGGTGGCTTTCGTCAGTTGGGCCTCGCCTGGCGGGGACTCGCGGCAGTGTCCGGCGCTTCTCAAGGATAGCGGCGCGGATACGGTCTATCTCATCACGCCCTTCCCTTCCGGGCGCTTCCTGGCGGGCGATTATCTGGTCGATCTGGCCCGGCCCTTCGATCTGGCGGCGCTGATCACGCATGAGCTGCGTCTCGCCAGCCGGGCATCGCCTTACCCCGGCGCAGAGGATGAAATCTATTGTGCGCATGTGCCCCTGCCCGAGACGCCGCGCGCCATCGATTATTTCATCATGGAGGACGCCTATTCCAGCGCGCTGGCGCTTTTCCCCGAGACCGCGGCGCTGCGCATGGATGAGGTATTCGTGCCCGCGTTCGACCTGTTCTTCGGTCCCGTGGATGATCCATCCGCATACCGGCCCAGTCCCGAAAACGCCGATCTTCTGCGCTTCCAGGCCTATTCCAGGACTTACGGCATCCCGTTCACGATGTTCAGAACCTCCTTCCGCTCCACGCCGGGCCACTGGTATGACCCGGAGGTGACGGGCGCGCTCTGCCGCCACGGGCCTGAAGATTGTCTTCGGCGGTAGGGGGCCTTTCGGGATCATCTTCACCCGCTGCATTCCCCGCGCCGGGGCTGCTTGCCGAGTGGGCTATTTGATGAACCTTCCCCGCCACCCCTGAGGGTGCCAGTCAGGATCGTCAATCCAGTCCTTCAAGCTCAGCGCCGCGTCTTTGCTGCCGTTTTCGGCGATGCGGCGGGCGTCCCTTAATGCGATGACCTCATCATAAAGGGATTTGTCGTCGATCCCGATATCGACCTGAATGAGATACCGGTCCGGGTAATCATCCGGCAGGACATTCCCCGGAACCGGCGGGATATGCGGGCCAGAGGGCAGGCTGTTGAAATATTTCACGATGACGGAGGCATAGAGATTCGGATCATCGCAGGGCCGCCATTCGCCAGATATCTCCAGCTTCCCGCCAAGGCTGTATGCGCCGAAACCGTCCTGTTCGATGGTGTTATGGCTGATGCGCGGCCATCCCGCCTGTTCGAACTTTCGGGCAATGGCGTTTGACAGATCCATCACCTCATCAAAGGAAAGGGGGGTCATGGGCAGCGTCGATGTCAGCAGGGTGAAGAACCCAGCGTTATGATCAATCGCCACGGCCCTGCCGGCGGGAAGCGACAGGTCACAGGCGCCGTCCTTATATCTGAGGATATAACCGCCGGGGTCTTCCGCCCGGTTCGCACGCGCCAGAAAATCAAACATCCCCCAATCTTCAAAATACCCGCCGCTTCCCTCTACCCTGATATAGCTTGATGGGTCGATAGCGGGGTGATCACGGAAGAAATCCCTTGCGCTCTGCCCCAGATGGGCGGTCAGGGTCATGGTTTCATTCTTCATGAAAACCTGCGACGAAGTGGGATGACCTGACCAGAAGCCCGCAGCCAAAAGAACGGCCAAGGCTATTGCGGCGATCTGCTGGATTCCTGTCACGGATCTTTATCCTGTCTCTATGGCGGTCCTGCTGCGTGCGACCAGAAGCCTTTTCTATCAGATATGGTCGGATTTTTCGACAATCACCGAAAGCGCCTTGCCCCATGTCAGCCCCCCTTCAGGATGACCGGATCACCGTGGGGCAGGCCTGCGAAATCGGGTTGCTGCGCCCTGGGGCTGGACCCGGCCCTGACGGCTGCGTTCCGGCAGAAAGTGGTTTTCGCCATTGAACTTCCTTGCCTTCCACCCTTATGTTCGGGTTATGCGCAGAGATTCAATCAAGGGTTGATCCGGCGCGCCAAGAGTTTCGCAGCGGAACGGGACGGCCATCGCCGCCCGCCTTCCGCCCAGAAAGCCGCCCGATCAAGCGCATCCGCGCCGGGCTAGACGCAAGCTGTTTCGTGGCCCCGCCCGAAACCAAGAGGTAACAGACGCGATGCATCGCGCGCGAACACAGTCGGATCAATCGCAGCGGGGCCTTGCCCCGGCTGGATGGCCAGCCTTCGCCCAAGCCGCGTCCCCATCACATCGCAAGCCGTCCCTTACCCCGGTCGAAACCCGGCGGGGCGCTTTGCGCGAAAGAAAAATCAATGGCAAAGAAAATGCTCATCGACGCGACCCATGCCGAGGAAACTCGGGTGGTGGTCGTGGACGGAACCAAGGTTGAGGAATTCGATTTCGAGACCGTCAACAAGCGGCAGCTTGCTGGCAATATCTATCTGGCCAAGGTCACGCGGGTCGAGCCCTCGCTTCAGGCCGCCTTCATCGATTACGGCGGCAACCGGCACGGCTTTCTGGCTTTCGCTGAAATCCACCCCGATTATTACCAGATCCCCGCCGCCGACCGCCGCGCGCTGATCGAGGAAGAGCGCGCCTATGCGGAAGCCTCGGCCGCCGAGGAAGCGGCCGAAGCGCGCCCGAAATCGAACCGCCGCAGCCGGTCCAGGCCGCGCGCGGAAGCCGCAGGCACGGCGGATGCCGTAGCCGCCTCGGATGATATTCCGGGGATGGAGGTGCTTGACCATCAGACCGACGAGACCGGGGAGGATGAAGGCGACAGCATCGCCGCTGAAGGCGAAAACCGCCCCGAACCCCTTGAGGACGCATCCGCCACCGATCTTGATGACAGCATCGAATCGGTCGCCAATGAGGACGTGACCGAGGAAATCCGCGCCCCCCGCAAGCCCCGCGCGCGCCGCTACAAGATCCAGGAAGTCATCAAGGTCCGCCAGATCATGCTGGTGCAGGTGGTCAAGGAAGAACGCGGCAACAAGGGTGCCGCGCTGACCACCTATCTGTCGCTGGCCGGGCGTTACTGCGTGCTCATGCCCAATACCGCGCGCGGCGGCGGCATCAGCCGCAAGATCACCAATGCCGCCGACCGCAAGAAGCTGAAGGATATCGCGGGCGAATTGAAGGTGCCGCAAGGCGCGGGGCTGATCATCCGCACCGCCGGCAGCCAGCGCACCCGCACCGAGATCAAGCGCGATTACGAATATCTGATGCGGCTCTGGGAACAGATCCGCGATCTGACCTTCAAATCCATCGCGCCCGCGCCGATATATGAGGAAGGCGACCTGATCAAGCGCACGATCCGCGATCTCTACTCGCGCGAGATCGACGAGGTTCTGGTCGAGGGCGAGCGCGGCTAC
>JAUNTV010000118.1:6138-7654 GCA_030538515.1 Paracoccus sp. (in: a-proteobacteria) | reverse complement strand
GATATCCGACTTGTTGTTGATATGTGGTTCATGCTTTCCACACTGCACAGCCCGCCCGATCAGGCGCTGGCGGTGGCGCGCGAACTGGCCGCGCATCCTGATTTCGACTGGAGGAATCCCAACCGTTTCCGCGCGCTCATCGGCGGGTTCAGCGCCAATCACGCGGGCTTTCACCGGGCCGATGGGGGCGGCTATGATTTCCTTGCCGACTGGCTGATCCGCATGGATGCCGTCAACCCGCAGATCGCCGCGCGCATGTCATCGGCTTTCGAAAGCTGGACGCGCTATGATGCCGGGCGGCAGGCCCATGCGCGCGCGGCGCTCGACCGGATTCTGGCCACGCCATCGCTGTCGAAGAACCTGCGCGAAATGGCCGCGCGCATCCGGCAGGCGGGGTAAGATGCGGCTGCCTCTGGCCCCCCTTGCGGGTCGCCGGAGGCAGGGCGATAATCGCGCTCATGAGTGGCGAACCCATGACCCCCCGTGATGAGATGCAAAGTCGTCTCGACCCGCTGATTGCAGAACGGGCACCCTGGCTGTTTTCCGGGCGCGCGCATCACAATATCGCGCGGGCCGGATTGATGCGCATGCTTGGCTATCCGCGCACGCTTGATCTGGGCGCGGCGTTCCGCGATATGCCGACGGCTGCGATCTTCGCCGCGATGGAGCGGATGATCATCCGCGATCTCGAGGTCTCGGGGCTGGAACATATCCCCGCCGAGGGGCCGGCGCTGATCGTCTCGAACCACCCGACCGGCATCGCGGACGGGATCGTGCTTTATTCGCTGATCGGGCGGGTCCGCAAGGATCTGTTCATCTATACGAATCAGGATATTCTGCGGGTCCTGCCGCAGCTTGGGAACATGATCGTCCCGGTGGAATGGCGCCACGAAAAGCGCAGCCATGCCAAGACCCGCGCGACGATGGAACAGACCCGCGACTGGCTGGCGCAGGACCGGATCGGGCTGATCTTCCCCTCGGGGCGGCTGGCCAAGCGGCGCGGGCTGACGCTGCATGAACGGCCCTGGATGGCCTCGGCGGCGATGATCGCGCGCAAGATGGAGGTGCCGGTGATTCCGCTGCGCATCCGGGCGCGCAACTCGATCCTGTTCTATCTGTTCGACGCGATCCACCCGACCCTGCGCGATGTCACGCTGTTCCACGAGGTGCTGAACAAGGCCGGTCAGCAATATCAGGTGACCATCGGCGCGCCGGTCCCGGCGGGCAAGCTGCCGGCCAAAAGTGATGAGGCGATCGAGATGCTGCGCCGGATCGTGCTGTCGCTGCCCGAACCTGTCGACACGCTGCCGGTCTCGACCTCGCGGCGGGTCAAGCGGCGCATCTTCAAACATATCTGACCCCGCGCCGGGGCAGCAGAAAAGGGACCGCAGCGGCCCCTTTTTCATTGGTTGTCCAATGCCTTATTGGGCGGCGGGGGCCTCGGTCGCGGTGGCTTCAAGGGCTGCGCGCATCTCGGCCACGGCGGCCTCAAGCTCGGTATAGCCCGCCGTGAAAC
>JAUNTV010000118.1:0-6128 GCA_030538515.1 Paracoccus sp. (in: a-proteobacteria) | reverse complement strand
ACATGGTAAGGTTCACCGCCTGATCCTCGGTCGCGCCATAGGGCAGCACGCTGATCACCGCCGCATTGCCGCGCTTGAACGAGGTCAGTTCCGCCGCCGTCAGACCGACGCGGGCGATACAGCCGACCGGCGCGCAGAAGTTGAACGGATAGGCCCTGGCCTGCCCGGAATCCACCTGCATGCGGATGCCCTGCGTCAGATCGGTTTCCAGCGGCGTCACGATGGTCGCCCCGGTTGCGGCCTGCCCGCCTTCCAGCGGGATCATGGTGATTTCGGCCACCGAATTGCCCTGCCCGTCCTGCAACAGCTGGTAAAGCTCGCACGGATCGGCGGCGTCGGCGGTCTTGATGCAGCGCAGCGTCCAGTCGCCATGGCTCGCGCGCGGGTAATAGGCGCCGACCTGCGGCTCGGCCGGGGCGGTTTCAGCAGGGGCTTCGGCCGGGGTTTCGCTGGCCTCGGCTTCAGCCTCGGTCTCGGCCTCGGCCGCCGGTGTTTCGGGCGCGGCCTGGCTGGCTTCGGTCTCGGGCGTGGCCTCTGTGCTGTTGTCGGGCGTTTGCGCCATGAGCGGCGCGGCGCTCAGCGCCAGAATCACCGCCAGCGCGGTCGAGGTGGTCTTGGCTGACATATCAGTCTCCTTGCGTGAACGCTGTTTCCAGGCAGCGTTATTACCCCTTGGCCTAGCATCTGTAAAAGCGATTGTCAGGCCCGAACAGGCGGGGTGTTTACACGCTTGCGTCATGCGCCCCGCCCTGCCCGCGCCCCTTAACCTGCACGGGAAAAACTGAAAAAGGGCCACGCGGACGTGACCCTTTCCTCTCCCCGCCAGACTAGCCGGTCTTTTCATTCACGGGACGGTAAATGGGGCGCGGAAACGCGTCAACTGTCCTTTCAGACAGGCGGGCGCAGAAAAAAGCCGCGCCCGAAGGCGCGGCAGTCCAACAGGGAGGAAGTGTTCGGGATGGAACAATAAAGTTCCGCGAACAGGCTCAGTGTGACATAGAATGATTAAAATTGTCTTGTCTTTCCGCACGCTTCCTGCGGAAAAGATGGATATGCGCGAAAGGATGCCGATGAAACTGATCGATCTGGAGAATGGCAGCGTCTTCGTGGGCGGCGCCGGCCATGATTATGCCGAGGCAGAGCTGCTGCTGACCGGCTATGCCAACCGCCACGGGCTGATTGCGGGTGCCACCGGCACCGGCAAGACGGTGACGCTTCAGACTTTGGCCGAGGCCATGTCGCAATGCGGCGTGCCGGTCTTTCTGGCCGATATCAAGGGCGATCTGGCCGGGATGGCCCGGCCCGGATCGGCGGATGGCAAGCTGCATGAGGCATTTTCCAAACGTGCCGCCCAGATCGGGCTTGATCTGGAATATCAGGATTATCCGGTCTGTTTCTGGGATGTCTTCGGCGAAAAGGGCCATCCGGTGCGCACCACGCCCGCCGACATGGGCCCGCTGCTGCTGGCGCGTCTGCTGGGGCTGACGGATGTGCAGGAAGGGGTGCTCAACATCGCCTTCCGCGTCGCCGATGAGCAGGGGCTGGCGCTTCTGGACATGAAGGATCTGCAAGCCATGCTGGTCTGGGTGGGCCAGAATGCGGCGCAGCTTTCGCTCAGCTACGGCAATGTCAGCACGGCCTCGGTGGGTGCGATTCAGCGCGCGCTGCTGACGCTGGAGGGCGAGGGCGGCAACCGCCTGTTCGGAGAGCCGGCACTGGCGCTTTCGGATATCCTGCGCGTGGATGCCTCGGGCAAGGGGGTCGTCAATATCCTGGCCGCCGACAAGCTGATGAACGCGCCGCGCCTTTACTCGACCTTTCTGCTGTGGCTGCTGTCGGAACTTTTCGAACAGCTTCCCGAGGTCGGCGACCCTGCCAAGCCCGTCTGCGCGTTTTTCTTTGATGAAGCGCATCTGCTGTTCAACGATGCGCCCCGCGCCCTTGTCGCCAAGATCGAACAGGTCGCCCGGCTGATCCGGTCCAAGGGCGTCAGCGTCTGGTTCATCAGCCAGAGCCCGACCGATATCCCCGAGGCGATCCTTGGCCAGTTGGGCAACCGCGTCCAGCATGCGCTGCGCGCTTTCACCGCGAAGGACCAGAAGGCGTTGCGTCTGGCGGCCGAAAACTATCGCCCCAACCCCGATTTCGACATCGCCGAGGCCATCCAGCAGGTCGGCACGGGCGAGGCGGTGACTTCGTTTCTGGACCGCAAGGGGGTGCCGGGTGTGGCCATGCGCACGCTGATCCGCCCGCCCTTTTCGCAGCTTGGCCCGATCACGGATGCCGAGCGCGCGGCGATCATCGCGGCCTCGCCCATGGGGGTGAAATATGATGCGGGCGTGGACCGCGAATCGGCCTATGAACTGCTGGCTGCCCGCGCACAGGCCGCCGCCGAGGATGCCGCGAAAAAGGCGGCACCGGGGGATGATGGCGACCTTTGGGTGGTGGGTGGCAAGCAGGACGCGGAATTCACCCGCGCCCGGCGCTATGATCCCAATCTCAGCATACCGGCCCCGAAAACCGCGAAGAAACCGGCAGCGCGCAGCACGCGCAGCGATACCGTGCTGGAAACGTTCGGCAAGACCGTGGCGCGCGAACTGGGTCGCGCCGGCACGCGTCAGGTCATGCGTGGCGTGCTTGGCGGGTTGTTCCGGGGGCGGTAAAATCCAGCAGAACCGGCCGCGGCGCGGCATTGGCGGCAAGCGTCATCTCGGCCAGAAGCGCGATCAGCAGGCGGATATGGCGATGCAGGTCGTAATCGGCGCGGCGCTCGCGGCGGGCGCTGTCGGCTGCCGCTTCCGCCGCGCGCAGCATCCTGATCGCCACAGGACCAGCCGGCAGGGTTTCGCGCCCCAGAAGGCGTGCCAGATCGCGTTCGCGCCGCCAGCCTGACTGACCGGCGCGGGCGGCGCGAATCAGTGCCGCGGGGCGGCGCAATTCCGCCTGATCCCGGCGCAGGATGAAGATATTCTGATCGGTCACGAAGCTCATGGCACCCTCCTTGGTGATGTTTCGAGCTTCAGCGATACACAACTTTAAGATGTGTTGCGGAAAAGATCATTGCAACGTCCGATTGAGTAGGTGTTCTTTAGGAATTGTTAGGAATTATCCAGTTCTTCTTAATGATGACCTGATCCCAGGGACAGGTCGCACCATGAGAAGCCGGGGCGCTCCGTCCGGGTTTTCAAAGACAAGGGATGATCATGACTATTCTGACGCCAGATTTCGATGTGGCTTGCCCTGTCCTCACCGATGGATATGCGCCCCTCTCGGGGGGTGCCGGGACGGGCTGCACCGAAACCTCCAGCGATGACGGATTGGCCGAAGATGCACGGCTTTACCTGCGCCATGTCGAGGGCGGCGAATCCATCCGCGCCATTGCCCGGCAGGCGGGCTGCCATGCCTCGACGATCCTGCGCCGCATCCGCCGGTTCGAGGCCCGCCGCGACGACCCGCTTCTGGATGAGGCGGTGCAGGCCGTGGCCGGTGGCGTGGTCCCGCCCCGCGTTGCGCGCCGCGATGAGGATCAGACGCGGCGCGTCCTGCGCAGGCTGGCCGAATCGGGCGCGGAACTGATCGTCGCCCCGCAGATGAAGAAGGCCATCGTGACGCGTGGCGATATCCGCACCGCCATTCTGGATCGCGCACTGGCCGAGCGTCTGGCGCTGAATGCCTGGGTCGAGCCGCTGGCGCAGGGCGTGAAGATGATGCGCTACCGCATCTCGGCGGCGGGGCGCGCGGCCCTGCGCAATCTGGGCCGGGGCGAGGGCGGGCTGCCGCGCGCGGGCGATTTCGCCGATGCCGTGCCGGTCGCCGCGCCCGGCATGGAAGATGCCGCCGCCGCTTTCGATCACGCCGAAAAGCACCGTGTCTGGGGCAGCCGCAGCCTGCCCGACCCCGAGAATGGCAAGCCCCGCCGGATGCGCGTCAATATGGCCGAAAGCCCGCTTTTGCTGCTGGCGCGGCGTCGTGATGCCAAGGGGGTGCCCTTTTTGTCGCCCGAACTGGTCGCGGCCGCCGAACGTCTGCGCGAGGATTTCGAACTGGCCCAGATGGGGCCGCGCGTGACCCAGAACTGGGATCGTTTCATGACCGCCGGCATTGATGAGAGCGCGCGCGGGGGGCGTCACATGGGCGGCTCGGACACGGCGCGCGCGCGTGTGGCCGAGGCACTGCGCGAACTTGGCCCCGGCATGGGCGATCTGGCGCTGCGCGTCTGCTGTTTCCTTGAGGGGCTGGAGATGACCGAGCGCCGCCTTGGCTGGTCGGCCCGTTCCGGCAAGGTGGTTCTGAAGCTGACGCTGGAACGCCTGGCGCGCCATTATGCCGAACGCTACGGGCCGGGTGGCCCCCTGATCGGCTGAGATGAGCAACAAAAGAACCCGCCTCTGGCGGGTTTTTCCTTTGCTGCGCGCGCGCCGCTTACCCTGCCCGGCAAAGGAAAGGACCCCATGGACGCCTATCGCATCATCCCGCGCCTGCCCTCGGTCGATGAATATCTGCATCTGCGCAAGATCGCCGGCCTCAGCCCGTTCACGCCCGAATGCGCGCAACTGGGGCTTCCCGGCAGCGTCTTCGCCGTGGTCGTGGAACATCAGGCCCGTGCCGTCGGCATGGGGCGCATCATCGGCGATGGCGGCTGCATCTTCCAGATCACCGATATCGCGGTGGACCCCGACCATCAGGGGCATGGCCTGGGCAAGCGGATCATGACCGCGCTGATGGATCATGTCGACAGCGCCCTGCCTGCCTCGGCCTATGTCAGCCTGATGGCCGATACGCCCGCCGATGCGCTTTATCTGAAATTCGGCTTTCGCCACAGCGCGCCCGGCACGGTGGGCATGGTTTACCGGCGCGACTGAACGCAGGCGCATGGCTGGCCCGCGCGGGCATGGCGTTGATAAGGCCGGGACAAAGGGCTAATTAACATCTATCCTGCACCCGAGGCCGCCATGACCGAACAGCCCCCTGCCCTGCGCGCGCTTGCCAGCCGCGCCCGCCACCCCGAAAAGGCGCATCGCCCCGATCAGGCGCAGCCCAAGAAGCCCGACTGGATCAGGGTCAAGGCGCCGACCTCGCAGGGTTACAAGGACACCCGCGATATCCTGCGCGCGAACAAGCTTTCCACCGTCTGCGAGGAAGCGGGCTGCCCCAACGTCGGCGAATGCTGGTCGCAGGGCCATGCCACCATGATGATCATGGGCGATATCTGCACGCGGGGCTGTTCGTTTTGCAATATCATCACCGGCAAGCCCGACGCGCTTGACCCGTTCGAGCCGGGGCGCGTGGCCCATGCGGTCGCAAAGCTGGGGCTGAACCATGTCGTGATCACATCGGTCGACCGCGACGATCTGGCCGATGGCGGGGCCGAGCATTTCGCCCAGGTGATCCGCGCGATCCGGCACCGCTCGCCCGGCTCGACGATCGAGGTCCTGACCCCGGACTTTCTGAAATGCGGTCCTGAAGCCCTTGAAATCGTGGTCGAGGCCCGGCCTGATGTCTTCAACCACAACCTTGAGACCGTGCCGGGGCTTTACCCCTCGGTCCGGCCCGGCGCGCGCTATTTCCACAGCCTGCGGCTGCTTCAGCGGGTGAAGGAACTCGACCCCGCCATGTTCACCAAATCCGGCATCATGGTGGGTCTGGGCGAGGACCGTCAGGGCGTGATGCAGGTCATGGATGACATGCGCGCGGCGGATGTGGATTTCATGACCATCGGGCAATATCTGCAACCGACGCCCAAACATCACCGCGTCGACCGTTTCGTCACCCCCGATGAATTCGCCAGCTACCAGAAAGCCGCCTATGGCAAGGGCTTCCTGATGGTCTCGGCCACGCCGCTGACGCGATCAAGCTATCACGCGGGCGATGATTTCGCCCGGCTGCGCACGGCACGGATGGAAAAACTGGGCCGGGCATAGGGCAGCCACAGGGCACCGGGTTCAGGCCGCAGCCCCCTGCCCCTGCCCGTCTGGTGTCCAGCCCTCGTCCGCCCAACGGATCGCGATATCGCCCAGCATCTGCATGGCGCGATGCAGCTCCTGCCCGCGCGCGGTCAGCGAATATGTCACCTGCGGCGGGATGGTCGCGGCCTGTTCGCGATGCACCAGCCCCGCGCGCGTCAGCAG
>JAUNTV010000117.1 GCA_030538515.1 Paracoccus sp. (in: a-proteobacteria) | reverse complement strand
GCATCATTCCGCCCTCAGCGGGCGGTTCATAAGGGTTTCGACCACCTCTGCCACGCCGCTGCGCCCCTCGGCAAGCCCGGCCACGGCGCGGGCGATGGGCATGGCGATGCCGCGTGCCTGCGCCAGCCGCGATGCCGCGCGCGCGGTGGCGGCACCTTCCACGGTGATGCCCGCGCCGAAATCCTGCCCCGCGCCAAGCGCGCGGCCATAGCGGAAGTTGCGCGACAGATCCGAGGTCGAGGTCAGCACCAGATCGCCAAGCCCCGAAAGCCCCGCCAGTGTTTCCGGCCTTGCGCCAAGGGCGGTGGCGAGGCGCGTCATCTCGGCGAAGCCGCGCGTGATCAGGGCCGCGCGCGCGCTGTCGCCAAGGCCCGCGCCGATGGCCACGCCCGCCGCGATGGCGATGACGTTTTTCAGCGCGCCGCCCAGTTCCGCGCCGCGGATATCCTCGCTGCGGTAAAGGCGCAGGACCGGGGTGGCAAGGCGATGTTGCAGATCGGCCAGCCCGGCATGGGCCGAGGCAAGCGTCAGCGCCGTCGGCAGGCCGCGCGCGATATCGGCGGCGAAGCTCGGCCCGGTCAATGAGGCGACGCGCGCGCCCGGACAGGCCCCGGTGATCAGAATCGAGGGGGACAGGCCCGTCGACAGGTCGATCCCCTTGGCGGTATTGACCAGCCAGCGCCCGTCCAGCAGCGCGCCATGCTGCGCCAGAAACCCGCCAAGCGCCTGCGCGGGCAGCGCCAGGATCACGCGATCCTGCCCCTCAAGCGCGGCCTCAAGATCATCGCTCAGCCGCACGGCCTGCGGGATGCTTGCGCCGGGCAGGCGCGGGCTTTCGCGGCCTTCGGGCAGGCTGCGGCCCCAAAGCGTGACCGGCTGCGTCCCCGACAGCGCCAGTGCCAGCGCCGTGCCGAAGGCCCCGGAGCCGAGAATCGCGGTCATCGCCTGCCCCCCGTCATGTCAAGCCCGTGCCTGCGGCAGAACCAGATGAAGAAGGGGATCTCGATCAGGATCAGCGTCACCAGCGAAAAGGCCAGCCAGTTCACCTGAAGAAAGATCAGGCTGAACCGCGTGCCCGTGCCCGTGAACAGCGCCCCCGCCACCATCAGCGCCAGCGCCGTCAGCACCAGATCGGTCAGCGCCATCTGCGAGATATGCGTGATGTGCCGCGCGCCATGGATGCCCGGATAGCCGATGGCCATGATCACCGCGTTCAGGATCAGGATCTTCGCTTCGGGCGTCATGCCTTGGCCCCTTTTCTGCCTGCGCCCAGCATCGGGGCTGCACCTTCGTCCAGCGGCCATCGGGGGCGGCCGGCAAGGGTCATGTCGTCGCGCCGGCCCATGCGGAAGGCCTCGATCCCGGCCCATGCGATCATGGCGGCGTTGTCGGTGCAAAGCGCCAGCGGCGGGGCCACGAAGCGCGCGCCCGCGCCTGCGGCGACCCGTTCCAGCGCGGCCCGGATGGCCCGGTTTGCCGCGACCCCGCCCGCGACGGCCAGCACCGGCACCGGATGGGCGGCAAGCGCGCGGCGGGTTTTTTCGGCCAGGATATCGGTCACGGCGGCCTGAAAACCGGCGCAAAGATCGGCGCGGTCCTGCGTGGTCAGCCCGCCCTGCGCGGCCACCAGCGTGTCGCGCGCGCGCAGCACGGCGGTTTTCAGCCCGGAAAAGGACATGTCCAGCCCCGGCCGGTCCAGAAGCGGGCGGGGCAGCGCGATCCGGGCGGCGTCGCCCTGCGCGGCCTGCTTTTCCACGGCGGGGCCACCGGGCTGGGGCAGGCCCAGAAGCTTGGCCACCTTGTCGAAAGCCTCGCCCGGCGCGTCGTCGATGGTGCCGCCAAGGCGCGCGAAGCGGTCAGGGCCATCGACGCGCAGAAACTGGCAATGCCCGCCCGAAACCAGCAGCATCAGATAGGGAAAGCCGATCCCGTCGGTCAGGCAGGGCGTCAGGGCGTGGCCGGCCAGGTGGTTCACCCCCACCAGCGGCAGACCCGCGCCAGCGGCGATCCCCTTGGCCAGCATGACGCCCGCCATGACGCCCCCGATCAGCCCCGGCCCGGCAGTGACGGCCACCCCGTCCAGATCGGCCAGCCCCAGCCCGGCCGCGCGCAATGCCTCTTCGACGCAGAGATCCAGCTTCTCGGCATGGGCGCGGGCGGCGATTTCGGGCACCACGCCGCCGAAATCCGCGTGAAGCGCGGTCTGCCCCGCCACGACCGAGGCAAGGATTTGCCCGTCCGCGCGCACCACGGCGGCGGCGGTGTCGTCGCAACTGCTTTCGATACCCAGAAAGGTCAGTGTCATGATTGCGGCCTTGCTTCTTTGCGCCCGTGCTGGCACCCCGGTCGGATAACTCTCAGATAGCCCCCCCGACCCGAGGCCGCAATGACCGCGCCCCTTTGCATCCTGACCCGCCCCGAGGCGCTTTCGCGCGCTTTCGCCGCCGAACTGCCGGGGCTGGCGGTGCTGATCGCGCCGATCCTGCGTATCGAGCCGCTGGAATTCGATGCGAATCGGCTGGCGCGTGCGCGGGGGATGGTCTTTACCTCGGCCAATGCGGTGCCCTTTGCCGGGCCGGCGCGCGGTCGCCCCGCGCTTTGCGTGGGCGCGGAAACCGGTGCCGCCGCCCGCGCCATGGGCTGGCAGGTCACAGAAGGCCCCGGCGATGCGGCCGGGCTGATGCCGCTTCTGGCCGGGCACGAGGACTTCCTGCACCTTCATGGCCGCCATGTCGCCCGCGTTCTGCCGGTGGCGGGGATGGCGGTCTATGATCAGGTCGCGGTGCCGCCCGGCCCTGCATTTGCTGCCGCCATCAGGGGCGCGCGCCCGCTGATCCTGCCGGTTTTCTCGCCCCGAAGCGGGGCCTTGCTGGCGGATGCGATGGCGGATGCGCGCGCGCCCGTCGCCACGGTCGCGATCAGCGCGCGTGCCGATCAGGCCTATGACGGCCCGACGGGGCTGCGCGTGATCGCCGAACATCCGTCGCGCGCGGGGATGCTGCGCGCGATCCTGTCGCTTGCCGGAACGGAACGAAGCCCCATGCCGTGGGTTGAGGCGGAAAGGGGTGGTCGATAGACTGCCCGGTGACGCAGGCGGCACATGATGCCGACCGCTTCTGTTTCAGGGAGAATTGACGTGGCTACGTCCGGCAAGAAGAACTCGGCACCCAGGGCTGGCGCGGGTGACGCCAGAAAACAGGCGGCAGAGGGGCCGGTGGTGCCCTCGCGCCCGGTGGAACGGCCCGATCCGGCGGTCTCGCGCATTCCGCCATCGGTGCCGATCACGTCAAGCCTTTTGGGGCAGGCCGATCCGCCGATCGCCCCGGCCAGCCCGAAAAAGCCCGCGCCGCTTGCCCTGGGCGCGCCGCTGGATACGCCATCAGCCGTGCCGCGGGTCGTGCCCGCGAAGCCTGTGGCACCTGCCGAACCATCCGCGCCCGCCGAACCATCCGCGCGATCCGGCCCCGCCCGGCCCGCGCCCGAACCGCAGCCTGCGCCCGCACCCGTGCCCGCGCGATCCGGCGGCTTCTGGCCGCTGGCGCTTGGCGGTGTCGTGGCGGCCGGGCTGGGTGCCGCCGCCGCGATCTGGGCCTTGCCGCAGGGCCCCGGTATCGACAGCGCCGCCCTTCGCGACGATGCCGCCCGCGCCGGGGCCGAGGCCGGCGCCAGCGCGGGGGCCGATGCTGCCGGGCGCGCCATCGCTGCCCTTCCCGCGCCGGAAAGCGCTGCCCTGCCCGAAGGGCTACAGACCGAACTGACCGATCAGGCCGCCAGGATCGCCGCGCTTGAGCAAGCGCTTGCCGCCCGCCCCGCTGCCGCCGCGCCGGTGCAATCGGCTTCGGCCTCGACCGCGACAGGGGCGCTTGCCGGGCAGGGCGATCAGCTTGCCCAGCTTCGGGCCGAGCTTGCCGGGCAGGCCGCCCAGATCGCCGCGCTGTCCGCCCGGCCCCAGCTTGATGCGCAGACCGTCGATGACCTGAACCGGCTGGCCAGCGATGCCACCAGGCTGCGCGCCGAGATCGAGGGGGCGGTGAGCGCCGCGCAGGGCGATCTGGAAACGCTTCGCCTTGAGGCCGGGCGCGCGACCGAACGCGCGCAGGCCGTGGCCTCGCTTGCGGCGCTTGGTTCGGCGCTGGAACATGGCCACTCGACCACCGAGGCGGTCCAGCAGTTGCAGGAAGCCGGTGTCGATGTTCCCGCGCCCCTTGCGGCCGGGGATCTGCCGACGCTGGTGCAGCTTCAGATCGGCTATGACGGGGTGGCGCGGCAGGCGCTGCGGGCATCGCTGAAAGCGCAGTCGCAAGATGGCGGCGCGATGACGGCGGTGGGGAATTTCCTGCGCGTCCAGACCGGCGCGCGTTCGGTCGAGCCGCGCGAGGGGGGCGACCCCGATGCGGTGCTTTCACGCGCCGGCGCGCTTGTCGCGCAGGGCGAAATCGCCCCGGCGCTGGATGAGCTGGAAGCGCTTCCGCCCGAAGGGCAGGCCGCCATGGCGCAATGGCGCGCGCAGGCCGAAGCCTATCTTGCCGCCGAAACCGCGCTTCACGATATCGCCAAGACGCTGAACTGACCGGGGAAAACCATGCTGCTGTCGCTGCTCAAGATCCTGCTTTTCTTTGCTGTCGTTCTGGCCGTTGCCGTCGGGCTGAACCAGCTTTCCGCCAATTCCGAGGGCGTCCGTCTGGTCTTTGACGGAACCGAATACACGCTTGGCCCGATTCAGGCGGTGGTGGCGCTTGTCGTGCTGCTGGTGGCGGCATGGATTGCGCTGAAGCTTCTGGGGATGCTCTGGGCGTTCCTGCGCTTCGTCATGGGCGATGAGACCGCGATCAACCGCTATTTCGCCCGCTCGCGGCGCGAAAAGGGGATCGAGGCCATGTCCCAGGGCCTTCTGGCCATTGCGGCAGGCGAGGGCAGGCAGGCGCAGGAACAGGCGGCGCGGGCGGCGAAATATCTGGACGATCCGCGTGCCATCCGCCTGCTGGCCGCGCAGGCCGCCGAGGTGGCCGGTGATGACGCCAGGGCCGAGGCCGTCTACCGCGAGATGCTGGCCGATGACCGCACCCGTTTCGTCGGCGTGCGCGGGCTGATGAAGCAGAAGCTGGCGCAGGGCGATACGCATAAGGCGCTGGCGCTGGCGCAGAAAGCCTATGCGCTGAAACCCCGCCACACCGAGGTGCAGGATACGCTTTTGCAGCTTTGCGCGGCGGAAGGCGACTGGAAGGGCGCGCGCGCCGTCCTGAAGGACAAGCGCAAACAGGGCGACTTGCCGCGCGATGTCCATATCCGGCGCGATGCCGTGCTGGCCTTGCAGGAAGCCCGCGACGTGCTGGCGCATGAGAACTCGATCTCTGCGCGTGAGGCGGCGATTTCTGCGGCGAAGGCCTCGCCCGATCTGATCCCGGCAGTGGCCATGGCCGCGCGCAGCTATATCGCGCAGAAGGACCGCCGCAACGCCGAGCGTCTGCTGGAAAAGGCGTGGTCGGTGCGACCGCATCCCGATCTTGCCGCCGTCTACGCCGAAATTGCCCCCGATGAGACCCCGCAGCAGCGCCTGCGCCGGTTCGAGGCGCTGATGAAGCGCAACCCCGATGATGAGGAAACCCGGCTGCTGCGCGCCGAACTGCTGCTTGCCGCCGAGGATTTCCCCGCCGCGCGCCGTGCCATCGGCGATCTGGCCGTGACCCATCCGACCACGCGTACGCTGGCCATCATGGCCGCCGTGGAACGCGGTGAAGGGGCCAGTGACGCCGCCGTGCGCGGCTGGCTGGTGAAGGCGATGACCGCCTCGCGCGGGCCGCAATGGGTCTGCGAAAAATGTGATCACATCATGGAGGACTGGGCGCCGGTCTGCGACAATTGCGGTGGTTTCGACACGCTGAGCTGGCGCGAACCGGCCAATCGGCAGGGCGGCGCGCTGCCCGCTGGCACGGAACTGCTGCCGCTTCTGGTCGGGCAGACGGCGGCCGGGGATGCGCCTGCAAAGGTGCCTCCGGCCCCGGTGGGGACGGAACCGGCGGCGCGTTCGGTCGTGGCGGATGTGGCGCCGGGGATGGTGCCGCGAGAATCGGATTTTCTGGGTGAGCCGTCGCGCACCATCACCGATCCTGAGCCGCCGCGCCCGCGTCCGGCCTCGCCCGCTGCTGCCGCCCCGCCGCCGCCCGTGCAGCCCGCGCCCCGACCCGCGCCCGAAGCGCAAGCTGCTGCTGCCCCGCCGCCCGCGTCTGACGCGACATCCGGCACCGCGGCCGAGCCGTCGCGTGGACCCGCCGCCGCGGCCGGGTCGGCTGCGATGGTGACGCCCGCCCCGAAACCGGCCCCCAGGCCCGCCCCGCGCCGCGCGGCGGTCTTTGCCGGGCCCGAGCATCTGCCGCCCGATGTGGAACTGCCCGAGGATGACACGCTGCCGCCCGCGCGCGAAACCGAAAGGCTGACACCGCCGGTTCTTGACGGCGACGCCCCGCCGCGCCCGGATGTCGAGCCACCCGAACCCGCGCGCCACCCCTGATCCCCGCGCCTGCGCCATGCCGTTCTGGCGCAGGCTTGCAAAAGGGTCTTTTCCCCCGCGCCGGAACCTGCTATCCGGCGCGGCACGCAGACGGGGCCGCTGTAGCTCAGCTGGTAGAGCACGTCATTCGTAATGATGGGGTCGGGGGTTCGAGTCCCTTCAGCGGCACCACCTCTGCGTCTTCTTCCATTGCATTTCCGTGATAGGCGACCCGATTGACGGGGCTGTTTGATTGAAATCAATGCCCGCGCCTGCTGAAGCCTTCATAATCGCGCGCGAGCAATGGAGGGTCGGCTGTGAGACTGACTGTTCGCACGAATCTGGCCATGCGTGTCTTGATGTATTGCGCGGTCCGGCGCGGGCAGCTTGTCCGTTCGGCGGATATGGCGCGCGCCTGCAATGCCTCGGCCCATCATGTGGCGCAGGTGGTCAACCAGCTGGCCGCGCGGGGGCTTTTGCACACGCTGCGCGGGCGCACGGGCGGGGTCAAGCTGGCGCGGGATGCGGCCACGATCACGGCGGGCGAGGTGTTTCGCATGTTCGAGGCCGACCTGCCGCTGACCGAATGTTTCGACGAGGCCGGCAACACCTGCCCCCTGCGGGGCGGCTGCCGGCTGCGCGCGGCGCTGATGGCTGCGGTGGCGGCTTTCTATGCCTCGCTGGACGAGGTGACGCTGGACGCCCTGACCTGCAACAATCCGGTGCTTTCGGCGCTGTTCGACGGCCCCGCCTGCACGGGTCCGGCACCGGTGCCGGCGATATCCTGAAATATGCGGGCGCATGATTTGCCACGATGCAGCATGGTAAATCCCTTGCCCTTGCTGGCCTTCCGCCTGACCAGGCCCCCGATCATGCCGCAGCCGCAGCATGATCGGGCGCGTCCGGGGATTTGACAACCGCAGGTTTTCACGGTGAAGCTTTCCCCAGGCCCGAAGGGGCATGGCAAAGGATGGAGGAACCCCGTGAAACGCATATTTCTGACCTCGGCGGCGGTGCTGGCGCTGACGGGGCTGGCCGCGCAGGCGCAGATGATTTTCACACCGGGCGAGGATGATCGCTTCAACTGGGCCAGCCTTGAGGAATTCAAGGCCAGCCATACCGGGCTGGAGGGGCAAAGCTTCAAGATACTCGGGCCATGGCTTGGCGGCGACAAGGACCTGTTCGAATCGATCATCCCCTATTTTCAGGAAGCTACCGGCGTGCGCGTGGAATACAGCGGCTCTGACAG
>JAUNTV010000116.1:6276-7746 GCA_030538515.1 Paracoccus sp. (in: a-proteobacteria) | reverse complement strand
CTTTCGCGCCGCCCATGGCGCGCCGGGCGATCAGCTTCTGCCCGGCGAGCCGCTGATCTGCGACGGGCTGGAACTGCCGCTGAAACACCGCAACAAGCGCATCGACCTTGAGGCGCGGGGCCTGATCAAGGGCGCGCAGGTGGTCTATCTGGGGCCGGGCAAGAAGCCGGGGTTTTCACGACTTCACGTCATCGGGGCCGAGGACCCGCGCCTTTCGGCGGCCTCTATCGTCAAGATCGAGACCCCTGACGAGGAAGAGCCCTTCATCCCCTTCGCCGCCCGCATGGGGGCCAGTTTCCTGCATGGCGCGGCAGTGACCATCCACAAGGCACAGGGCAGTCAATGGCCCGATGTGCAGGTCTTCGCGCCCGATATTTCCGCCGCCGCATGGTCGGGCCGGACCGAGGCAGGCATCCCCCTGTGGAAACGCCTGACCTATGTGGCCATCACCCGCGCGCAGGAACGCCTGCATTGGGTGACGCGCGCGCGGCTGGCGCGCCCTTCGGGGCCGCTGTCGGTGGATGATCTGGACGCACCCGCCACCCCGCTGGAATTGCTGGCGGCGGATGCGGATGGCTGAAAAGGGGGCGGCTTGAGGGGCTTACCGCCCCTTGGCGGCGAGCCTTTCCTTGCGCTTCATCTCGCCCCTGGTCATGGCCCAGAACATCAGCGTATTGCAAAACAGCGCGAAACCCCCGGCCAGGATCAGCAGGGGCGAGAGTGCGCGCATCGCCATATCATTCTGCATCGCATAGGGGTCGATCTCACGCAGGAAGGCGTCCAGCCCGCCCAACTGCCAGATGATCAGCAGGGTGGCCAGCACCAGAAGCGTGCTGAGAACCCCGAAATAGAGCGAATAGCCGAAACCCGCCGCCCGCCCGGTCTGGCGCACATAGGCGCCGCCTGTCTGCATCGCCGCCAGCATCGGCACGATCAGCGCCAGAATATAGATGGGCACGCCCTGATTGCTCAACCCGGCGATCAGCAGCGTGACGCCATAGGCCACCGCGACACCCGAGGCGAAAAAGGAAACATAGGTCAAAAGCAGCCGGATCATATTGGGTGAGGTGGCAATCTGATTGGTCATGATGAAGGTCCTTTTCCAAATTCCCGCGCCCTTTAGCATAAAAGTGGCTGGGATATGAAGCCGCCCCTTCTGCGACGGCCTTTTCGGAGGCGAGGCGGGGATTGGATATTTATGGACAGAAGAAGCCCGCGAGGATGGTGCTTCACTGGCTGGCGCCCTGTGCCCGGCGGGGTTCGGGAAGTGGATATTTATGGACAGAAGAAACCGGAGAGGGCCGGGCTTGCTGCGTGGCCTGCCCGGCAGCGGCGAGCGCGGTCAGGATGCGCGTGTCACGGGCTTTTGCAAGGCGCGGATGCGCAGTTCCAGCCGCTCGACCAGGGCTTCGCGGGGGATGCCGGTCTCGACCGCGAGGCGGTAGATGCCGAACTGCACCCGCGCCTGTT
>JAUNTV010000116.1:0-6266 GCA_030538515.1 Paracoccus sp. (in: a-proteobacteria) | reverse complement strand
GCGAATGTGTAGTTGATCGAGGCCCCGGCAACCGCGCCCAGAAGCGGCACCGCCTGCGCGCCGAGCTTGGGCAGAAGCTGCGCGGCGATCTGGGGGGCGAAACGGGTCAGCACGGCTTGCAGCGAACTGCCCGTCAGCGCCAGCCGCGCGGTCAGAAAGGCGGTTTCGGTGCCGTCATCTTCGGTCATGGGGCCGGCGGTGGCGAAGATATGCAGCGCCTCGGCGCGGATTTCGTCGCTTTCGGGGTCGAGCCCGTGTTCATCCGCGATATCGAGGATGGCGCGCATGATCATGGTCACTGTCACCGGCAGTTCGATCAGCGCGCCCGCGATCCCCGCCGCGCCGCCGATCGCGCCCGCCGCCGTGGTGCCGAGCCGGTTGAACCAGTCGCCCCGGTTGCCGACCACCCCGCGCGAGGCCGTGGCCAGCCGGAAGCTGCTTTGCAGTGCCGCCGTGACCACCGCGTCGATCCGGCGGTTCATGAAGGCGGGCAGGCGCTGGATCAGCCGTTCCCCGCTGCCGCCGACGAAATCCAGAAGCTCCATGCCAAGACCGCGCGCCTGAATATAGCGCCGCGCCAGGCGGTCGATCTCGCGCAGGGCGGTTTCATCGGTGATCGGGGGCAGAACGGTCTGGCTCATCGCGGTCATGGCGGGGTCCTTCTGGCGTCTCGATGGGGCGGCATTTGCCGGGTCTGTCCCTGGTTTGCGCGGGCGGCGCGGCGGTTTCGGGCTGGACCGCGCCCGAAAGACCAACCCATGCGCCGGGCTGAAGTTCCAGCCCCAGCACGCGGTCGGGGTTGGTGGGGGGCGGCATTTCGACACCGGCGAGCTTCTGAAAGCCGAAGCGGGAATAATAGGGCGCATCGCCCACCAGCATCACGCGCGCCCAGCCAAGCGCGCGGGCGCGGGCAAGGCTTTCGCGGATCAGCCAGCCGCCCAGCCCCTCGCCCTGGGATGTGGGATGAACGGCGATGGGGCCAAGCAGCAGCACCGGCTGGCCGGAGACGCGCACCGGCCAGTAGCGGATGGCGGCGCGGATGGTGCCGCCCTGACGCAGCAGCAGGCACAGCGCGGCCACCGGGTCCACGCCCTCGCGCAGCCGGTAGGATGACAGCGCCATCCGCCCCGGCGCGAAGCACAGATCCATCAGCGCCTCGACCTCATGCCGGTCCTGGAGTCGTTCCTCGCAGATCTCCACCGTGGCGTCGCCTTTCCTGTGCCCCCGGGCGATGCCTAGCATGTCCGCCCGGACATGCAAGAATCGGGGTGGACGAAGGCCCGGACCCCGGCGCAGGATGCCCGCGGATGAAGGAGTGCGCATGTTCTACAGACCCGAGGCCGGCCATGGTCTGCCCCATAACCCGCTGAACGCCATCGTGGCCCCGCGCCCGGTCGGCTGGATATCGACGCGCGGTGCCGATGGCGACAATCTGGCACCCTACAGCTTTTTCAACCTGATCGCCTATCAGCCGCCGCAGGTGATGTTTTCCTCGACCGGGGGCAAGGCGGACCGGGGGGTGATGAAGGATACGCTGGCGCATATCGCCGAGACCTCGGTGTTTTGTGTCAATATCGCCTCGGGCGGGCTGATCGGGCAGGTGAATGGCTCAAGCGCGGTCCTGCCCGCAGGGGTGAGCGAGTTCGAGGCGGTGGGGATAGACAGCGCCCCTTGCGAGACAATCGACTGCCGGCGCGTGGCCGGGGCGGCGGCGCTGGAATGCCGCGCCACGCGCATCCAGCGCCTGCCGGGGGATGCGAACTGGCTGGTCATCGGGGCGGTGACGGGCATTCATCTGCGCGATGACTGCATCACGGATGGCCGCTTCGATCTTTCGCGCGACGGCTGGCTGGCCCGCATGGGCTATCTGGATTATGCGGTGATCCACGATATTTTCGAACTGGAGCGCCCGAAATGACCCGCAAGACCGTCCGGGATTATATCCGCAGCATCCATGACTTCCCGCATGAGGGGATCATCTTCCGCGACGTGACCACGCTTTTCGCCGATGCGCGCGGCTTTCGGATGGCGGTTGACCAGATCCTGCATGCCTATGCCGGTGAGCGGATCGACAAGGTGGTCGGCCTTGAGGCGCGCGGCTTCATCCTTGGCGGCGCGGTGGCCCATCAGCTTTCGACCGGCTTCGTGCCGATCCGCAAGAAGGGCAAGCTGCCCGGCACGGTGATTTCCGAAGCCTATACGCTGGAATATGGCGAGGCGGTGATGGAAATCCACGATGACGCCCTGCGCGCGGGCGAGCGTGTGCTGATCGTGGATGATCTTCTGGCCACGGGCGGCACCGCCGAGGCCGGGATCACGCTGTGCCGCCGTCTGGGGGCCGAGGTGATCGGCTGCGCCTTCGTGATCGACCTGCCCGATCTGGGCGGGCGCACCCGGCTGGAGGCGATGGGCATGCCCGTCCACGCCCTGACCACATTCGAAGGGGCGTGACATCTTGTCCGCCGCCCCCCGCTATATCCCCGCAGGAGACCGCGCAAACCGGATCGGCAGCGCGTGGATGGTCGCCGCCATGGCCGCCTTTGCCATCGAGGATGCGCTGATCAAGGCCGCCGCGCGCAGCCTGCCCACCGCCGAGACGCTGGTTCTGTTCGGCCTGGGCGGCGCGGTTCTGTTCGGGGCCTGGGCCCTGGTGACGGGGCAGCGGCTGGTTTCGGCCGATGTGGCCTCGGGCACGATGCGGGTGCGCTTCCTGTTCGAGATCGCGGGCCGGTTGTTCTATGTGCTGGCGATCACGCTGACGCCGCTCTCATCGGCCACGGTCATCCTTCAGGCGACGCCGCTTGTCGTGGTCGCGGGCGCGGCACTGGTCTTTGGCGAAAGGGTCGGGCCGCGGCGCTGGCTGGCGATCCTGACCGGGCTGGCCGGGGTGGTCATCATCATCGGGCCGGGAACCGACAGCTTCACGGTCCTGTCCATTCTGGCGGTGATCGGGATGCTGGGTTTCGCGGGCCGCGATCTGGCCAGCCGGGCCGCGCCTGCCGGGCTTGGCACGGCGATTCTGGGGTTCTACGGCTTTCTGGCGATCATCGTGGCGGGCGGGATCTATGCGCTTTGGGAAGGCAGGGGCTTCGTCATGCCGGATATGCGCGCGGCACTGTCTCTGGCGGGGGCGGTGCTGGCCGGGGTGGCGGCCTATTCCTGTCTGATGAAGGCCATGCGCACCGGCGAGGTATCCGCCGTCACGCCGTTTCGCTATTCCCGCCTGCTGTTCGGGATCGCGCTTGGCGTGCTGTTCTTCGGCGAATCGTTAAGCGCGGCCATGCTGATCGGATCGGCGCTGATCGTCTGTTCGGGCCTGTTCATCCTGTGGCGGGGCAAGCAGGTGCACCGGGGCTAAGGCAGCCGCAGGGTAAGGCCGATCATCACCAGAAACCCGGCCAGCAGGGCGGTTGACAGGACCGCCGCCCATTGAAGCCGCCAGAAGGCCAGCACAAGCGCGGCGATCTGCCCAAGCGCGAACAGCGGCAGCCCGACATGCCACGAGGTGAAGAACCGCTGTGCCGCGTCGGGTCGCCCGGCGTCGGAAAACCCCATGCCGAGCGGCGCGGCAAACCAGACCGCGCCGACCAGCACCGATGCCAGCAGCACCAGCACCAGCCAGACCCAAAGCAGCACCGTCCGCGCTTCGGCCATCTGCCGGTCCGGCGCGCTCATGGCAGGTCGATCTTGCCGCGCAGGGGCACATCGGCATGGGATGCGGCGTCATGGCGTTCGATCAGGCGGTGAACGGCGGGGCCGCCTTCGTCGCGGTGAAGGCGGCGCAGCGCCTCGGTCACTTCGGTATCGGCGACGGTGCGGCGGCTGTTATGGCGGATGTAATCGTCCCATGTGGCGATATGATAGCTTTCCGACCAGTGATCAGGCTTTTCCAGATCGCGCAGAAGCACCCATGACCGCGCCCCGTCGCGGCGGCGGATATCGCGGCGGCGCACCATCAGGGCCAGAAACGCGCGCGTATCCTCGGGCGCGATGTGATAATCGACCATGACCATGATCGGGCCGGAACGGCCGCGCAGGTCAAGGCCCAGTTCGGGCTCGCGGAAGCGGTTGGCGGGGGTCAGGTCGGACTGGCTGAAATCCGGCATGGGCAGCGCCAGCCCGATCAGCGCCGCCAGCGCCAGCGCCAGGCCCGCCCCGATCAGCGCGGTATCCGTGCCCGAGGTCTGCGCCACCGCCCCCCAGAGCCATGCGCCCGCCGCCATGCCGCCGAATGTCACGGTCTGGTAAAGCGCCAGCGCGCGCGCCACCACCCAACGAGGCGTGGAAAGCTGCACGGTGACGTTGAAAAGCGACAGCGTGATCACCCATGCCAGCCCGGCGGGGAACATGGCCGCGATATGGGCGGCAAGGCTGTCGGTGATGCCCAGAAGCATCAGCGCGCCGGCGAAAAGGACCATGCCGATGCGCACCAGCCATTCGTTGTTCAGCCGCGCGCGCAGGCCGGAGTTGATCAGCGCGCCGATGATCGCGCCGCCTCCGAAGCAGCCAAGCATGATGCCGAACAGGAACGAGCCCCCCTCGGGGTGTGCTTTCGCCACCAGGGGCAGCAGCGCCATCAGCGCCACCGCCGAGATACCGAAAGCGCCCGCGCGTGTCAGCACCCGAACCAGATGCGGCGAAAGCGCCACGTAACGCAGCCCCGCGCCGACGGCGGAAAGGAATGGCTCGCGCGCGATGGTGCGGGGCGGATAGTCGGGCCGCCAGCGCGCCATCGCCCACAGAAGCGGGATATAGCTGAGCGCATTGACCAGAAAGCCCATCGCCGCGCCCCATGCGGCCACGATCAGCCCCCCCGCCGCCGGCCCGACCGAGCGCATCAGGTTGAAGCCCACCGAATTCAGCGTCACCGCCTGCGGCAGATCCTCGCGCGGGACCAGATCGCCCATGCTGGCCTGCCACGGCGGGTTGTAAAGCGCCTGACCAAGCCCGATCAGGAAGGTAAAGGCCAGAAGGCTCCATGGCGTCAGCAGGCCCTGCCATGCCGTCACCGCCAGCGCGACCGAGATCAGCCCCATGAAGGCGATGGCCGCGATCATGATCTGGCGGCGGTCGAAAATATCGGCAAGCGCGCCCGAGGCAAGCGCGAACAGCATGATCGGCAGCGTGTTCGACGCCTGCACAAGCGCGATCAGCGTGGCGTTGCCGGTCAGCTGCGTCATCAGCCATGCCGCGCTGACCGCCTGCACCAGCCCGCCGAAATTCGACACCAGCGTTGCCGTCCACAGCGTGCGGAAGGCAGGGTGGCGAAAGGGCGCGAAGGTCGAGGGTCGGGCAGGCATTTCCACACCTTGCCCGCAAGAAGAAGCCCCCGCAAGCAGGTTGCGGGGGCCGGGATGGCACTGGTTCTGCCTGTCTCGGGGCTTCCTGAAACCTCATGCCCGAGCGCCGGCGGTTCCGTTCGGCCCGGTCAGGCGTTGCGGTTGATCAGCCTGAGCAGGACCAGCAGGATCACCGCGCCGATGGTCGCATAAATGATCGAGGCGATGATATTCGTCCCCTCGCCCGCGCCCAGATTGAACAGCGGAAACACGAACGAGGCGATCAGCGCGCCGACGATGCCGACGACGATATTGACCACCACGCCCTGACCGTGACCCTTGACGATCTGGCCAGCCAGCCAGCCCGCGATACCCCCCACGATGAGGGCAATGAGAATTCCCGCCATGTCCGTTTCCTTTTCCGATTAGGATTGTCCTGATTACCTGATGCTGAACGCCCCGGCCGCGCGGTGGTTCCTGAAAACACGCGATAAATATGGAATCCGGCGCATATGGCGCGCTGAAACGCCCTGGCGGGGGCGGGAATCACGCCTCGCTCAGTTGACCCTTTTCCGTCGCAGGGATAAACCGGTTTCAGCCCAACCCAAACGTGACCGGCCCCGGTCGCGGCATAAGGGAGCCTTATCGTGGACTATCTTCTGTCCGAATATCTTCCGGTGCTGGTCTTTGTCGCCATGGCATCGGCGCTGGCATTGATCCTGATGGCCGCCGCGGCGGTTCTTGCCGTGCGCAATCCCGACCCTGAAAAAGTCTCGGCCTATGAATGCGGATTCGAGGCCTTTGACGACGCGCGCGCGAAATTCGACGTGCGTTTCTATCTGGTCGCCATCCTGTTCATCATCTTTGACCTTGAGGTCGCCTTCCTGTTCCCATGGGCGGCGGGCTTCTATCAGCTTTCCGACCTCGCCTTCTGGGGGATGATGCTGTTTCTGGGCGTTCTGACCGTGGGCTTTGCCTATGAATGGA
>JAUNTV010000115.1 GCA_030538515.1 Paracoccus sp. (in: a-proteobacteria) | reverse complement strand
CGTCAACGTGCTGCGCATGCCGCCGCGCCTGCTGGGGCCGATGATCCTGGGGCTGACCACCATCGGCGTCTATGCGATCAACAACAGCATGTTCGACGTCTGGCTGATGCTTGGCTTCGGGCTGCTTGGTTACGGCATGGAAAAGCTGGACATCCCGACCGCGCCGGCGGTGCTGGCGGTGATCCTTGGCCCGCTTGCCGAAAGCTCGTTGCGGCGCGCGCTGCTGATCTCGGGCGGGGATTTCGGCTATCTCTTTTCCAGCGCGATCACCTGGGTTCTGATCGTGATGACCCTTGGGGTGCTGCTCTATCCCTTGGTTCAGCGGCGTGCTAGGCCGGTGGATGAAATTCTTGCGCGACAGTCGGAAAGTTCGGATGAGCGTCTATGAGAAAGTGCATCTGGTCCTTCGACGCAGGCTGATGTCGGGGTTCTATGACCCCGGCACCCAGCTGAAGGAAGAGGTCCTTGCAACCGAAATGGGCGTCAGCCGCACGCCCGTTCGCAAGGCGATCCAGAGCCTCACCGCCGAAGGGCTGCTGGAATCCGCCGAAAATCGCGGCGCGCGCGTCACCCAATGGGGGCGAAAGGATGTCGAGGACATCTTCAAGCTTCGGACCATGCTGGAAGGGCTGGCGGCCGCAATGGCGGCCGAGCATATCACCGCCGAACAGCTTTCGCAGATCGAAAGCTGCAACGCCGGGATGGAAAAGGCCGCGACCGAGAAAAAACCCGGCTATCTGGAGCGGATTCAAAAGCTCAACTACAGTTTCCATTACGGCATACTGGAAGCATGCGGCAGCCCGCATCTGCGCAAATTCGGGGCCAGCCTTCTGGATTATCCCCTGATCATCGGCGGGTTCTATATCTATTCCCATGACGAAATGATGGCCAGCATCCGCCAGCACGCGGAAATCCTTGCCGCCTTGCGCGCGCGCAACGCGCAATGGGCGACAGCGGCCGTCACCTGCCATCTTGCCGCCGCAATCGAGCGTTTCCGCCGATCCGAGGATATCCGGCCAGCGGCAGATCAGGACAGGCCACGGAACGACCCGCCATCCGCGCCCGAAGGGGCGTGACATGCCCCTGATATTCATCAGCAGCCCCGTGCATCCCGCCATTGTCGATGCGGCAAGGCAATTTGCGCGGGTCGCCCTTGGCTATGGTCCCGATGCCCTCGCCTATGACGATATCGCCACGGATGTGGATGCGGTGCTGCTGCGCAGCGGACAGTTCAGCGACCCGATGATGGCAGGCTCGCCCGGGCTGCGCATCATCGCACGCCACGGGGTGGGAACCGACAGCGTGGATATTCCCGCAGCCAGCCGGCGCGGCATCTGGGTGACCAATACGCCCGGTCGCAACAGCCGTGCCGTTGCGGAACATGTCTTCGCGCTGATCCTTGGCCTTGCGCGCAAGCTGGCAGAGGCCGCGGCGCGGACGCGATCCGGTCACTGGTCCGAGGATCGCGCCCGGCTTGACGGGATCGAGCTTGAGGGGCGCACCCTCGGGCTGCTCGGGCAGGGAAGCATCGGGCAGATCGTGGCCCGGATCGGAACCGGCTTCGGGATGAAGGTGATCACCTGCGACCCGGCGCTGGATCAGGATATGCCCGATGTCGTCGGCCTGGCGGAACTGCTGCGTCGATCGGATGTCATCAGCCTGCATCTGCCGCTTCTGCCCGAAACGCGAAGGATCATCGATGCCGATGCGATATCACGGATGAAGGATGGCGCGCTGCTGATCAATACGGCGCGCGGCGGGCTGGTGGATGAAGCGGCGCTGACCGAGGCCCTGCGTTCGGGCAAGCTGGGCGGGGCCGGGCTTGACGTGCTGGATGCCGAAAATCTCGACATGATCTCGCCCATGGCGCATAATCGCCTGCCCATTGCGGAATTTCCGAACCTGCTGGTCACGCCCCATATCGGCGGCCAGACCAACGAGTCGCTGCTTCGGGTGGGACAGGCGGCGCTTGACGACATTCGCGCGGTGCTGAATGGGGAAGTCCCCGGCTTCGCGGTCAATCGGCCTGATCTTGCCGCCCGAAGCGACGTATGATCTGCCGCCGCGGCGGGAATGGCGATACCCCCGCGCCTGCCGCCTGCGCCGAAGGGCCGGGATCGCCCGTGTCAACCCCGTCATGGCTTCGACAGACCGCAGCGAACGCCCTCGGGCTGCCTTGGGGCATGGGGTCGTGATGCCGCGATGAAACCCCGCAAGGGGTGCCGCGCGGATCGCCCCACCGGGATCGCCCGGCTGCATTGCGCGCCTGTGGGGCTGCGGGGCTGCCGCCTGCCCGCGCGCAAGCCTTGCATCCTGCTCACGCGATGATCACCTTGGGTCAAATTCCGCCCATTCGCCCCTGATGCCACGGGCGTTTCTTGCCCCCGCCTGCGTGATCGCCTATTTGGCGGCATGATCCCTTCCCGAAGGTCTGCCTTGTGAAACGACGTCTTTTCCTTGGAACGATCTCTGCCGCGCTGACCATGGCGCAGGCAGGTGCGGCGCTTGCGCAGGAGCCCGAATTGCCCGAACCCGAGGCAGAGCCAGCCCAGCCCTTCGGTTTCGAAAGCGTGGCGGCGATTGCGGCGGGGGTCGCCTCGCGCGCGTGGGAAAACCCTTCGCGCCCGCTGACCGGGGTTTTCGCCGATGTCAGCTATGACGCCTACCGCGCCATGCGCTTCAAGCGCGAGGCCGACCCCTGGGCCGATATCCCCGGCTTCGGGCTGGACCTGCTGCCGCCGGGCATGATCTTCCACGAACCCGTGCGGATCAATTTCGTCACCGGCGGCGTGCCGCGCGCGATGCCCTTCGATCCGGCGGTTTTCGACTTCGATCCCGCCTTCTTCCCGGCTGAGGCGGCGGCTTCGGCACCCGATCAGATGGGCTGGTCGGGGTTTCGCATCCGCTCGGCGCTGAACCGGCCCGATGTGCTGGATGAACTGGCGGTGTTTCAGGGCGCATCCTATCTGCGGGTTCTGGGGCGGGGCAGCCATTACGGGCTGTCGGCGCGGGGGCTGGCGATCGGCACCGGCAGCGCCGAGGGCGAGGAATTCCCCGTTTTCACCGAATTCTGGATCCATGACCCCGACCCCGAGACCGGCGTGATCACCATTCAGGCGCTGCTTGACAGCCGCTCGGTCGCGGGGGCTTACGAATTCGTCATGGTGCCGGGGGCGGCAACCACGCTTCGCACCCGGCTGGCGCTTTTCGCGCGGCGTGATCTGTCGCAGGTGGGGATCGCGCCTCTGACCTCGATGTATTGGTTCGGGCCTGCGGACGGGGCCAGCCAGGACGATTACCGCCCCGCCGTCCATGACAGCAACGGCCTTCAGATGCGCACCGGCAGCGGCCAGCAGCTTTGGCGCGCGCTGAACAATCCCGCCAAGCTTCAGATCTCGGCCTTTGTCGACAAGGACCCGCAGGGTTTCGGCCTGATCCAGCGCCCGCGCGAATTCGCCCAGTATCAGGATGCCGAGGCGCGCTACGAAAAGCGGCCCTCGGCCTGGATCAGCCCGACCGGCGACTGGGGGCGGGGCACTGTCACCCTGATCGAGATCCCCGTGGACAGCGAATTCCACGACAATATCGTCAGCTTCTGGCAACCGGCCGAGCCGCTTCGCGCCGGCATCCGCACCGATTTCGGCTATGATCTGAGCTTCGGCACCGATGTGATCGCGCCCGGCACGCTGGCGATGGTGCTGGCCACGCGCTCGGGCCGGTCTATCAACCGCAGGAATGTGCGCAGCTTCTTCATCGATTTCGACCTTGCCCCCTTCGACGGGCGGCCCGATCCCGAAATTCAGCTCAGCGCCATGCGCGGCGCGGTCGAGCATCCCTATCTTCTGCGCCTGCCCGCCGAGGGGCTGATGCGGCTTTCCTTCGAATATACGCCCGATGGCACCAATGCCTCGGACCTGCGCGCGGTGCTGACGGGGCCGGAAGGCGCGCTCAGCGAGACGTGGCTTTACCGTTGGGCAGGGGCCTGAGCGGCGTGGAAAACCCGACCGGAAACCCTGCCGGGGCGCAGGCCCTGCCGCCCGTGCCCGCCACCCCGCCAGCGGCACCCCTGGCGATGCCCGAACAGGATTTTTCGGCATCACCGCCGCGCGGGCCGGATTTCGTTCTGCCCGCGCCCGAGGTCAGGCTGGCGCGGCTGATCGCCTTCGGCGGCGCGGTGCTGATCGCAGGCATCGGGGCCTGGCAGATGTGGTCGGCCTTCGGCAATCAGATCCAGCCCATGCAATATGTGCTGCTGACGCTGTTTACCATCACCTTCGGCTGGATCGCCTTCAGCTTCTGTTCCATGCTGGCCGGGCTGATGGCGCGCCAGCCCGAGACCCCGGCCGAGGACGGGACCGCGCGTATCGCCATCGTCATGCCGGTCTATCACGAAGACCCCGCCGACAGCATGGGCCTTCTGGCCGCCCTGGCCGAGGATCTGGCGGCGGCGGGCATGGCGGAGCGCTGCGAGATCTTCGTTCTGTCCGACAGCCGCGACCCCGACCTTCTGGCCGCCGAGGCCGCCGCCGCCGCAAGCCTGCGCGCGCGCGCCCCCCTGCCCGTCTGGTATCGCCGCCGCACCGACAACCGGGGCCGGAAATCGGGCAATATCGCGGAATTCCTGCGCCGTTGGGGCGGGCGCTACGATCAGATGGTGGTGCTTGATGCCGACAGCGTGGTCTCGGGCGATGTGATCCGGCAGATGTCGGCGCGCATGTCCGCCGATCCGGCGCTGGCGCTGATCCAGACCATGCCGGTTCTGGTGCAGGGCCAGACCATTTTCGCCCGCGTCACCCAGTTCGCAGGCCGCATCTACGGCCCGGCCATCGCGCGCGGGGTTGCGGCGTGGTCTGGCGATAACGGCAATTTCTGGGGCCATAACGCGCTGATCCGGGTATCCGCCTTCGCGCAAAGCTGCGGGCTGCCCGAACTGCCGGGGCGCGCGCCATGGGGCGGCACCATCCTGTCGCATGATTTCGTCGAGGCAGCCCTTTTGCGCCGCGCCGGCTGGAAGGTCCGGCTGGACTGGGACCTGCGCGCCAGCTACGAGGGCAGCCCCCCCACCCTTCTGGACATGGCCGTGCGCGAACGGCGTTGGGCGCAGGGCAATCTGCAACATCTGCGCCTGATCGGCGGGCGCGGCTTCACCGCCATCAGCCGGGCGCATTTCGTGATCGGTATCCTCGGCTTTCTGATGAGCCCGCTTTGGCTTCTGATGATCCTTGCCGGGCTGATCCTGACCGCCAATGTGATCCTGTCCAGCCCGGTCTATTTCCCTGCCACCTACCAGCTTTTCCCCGATTGGCCGACCTTCGATGCGCGGCGCATGATCTGGCTTCTGGCGGCCTCGGCGGCGCTGCTTCTGGTGCCCAAGGCCATCGCCATCGGGCGGGCATGGCGACGGCCGGTGACGGCGGGCGCGGGCGGCAGGCGGCGCGTCCTGCTGAGCGCGGGGTTCGAGATCATCATGTCCGCGCTGATCGCGCCCGTTCAGATGCTGATCCAGACCCGCCAGATCCTTGAAATCCTGATCGGGCGCAGTTCCGGTTGGGAAAGTCAGGTGCGCAAGGGCAATATGCCCGGCTGGGGCGTGGTGCTGCGCCGGCACTGGATCCATGTCGCCGCCGGTATCGCCATCGTGCTGACCATGTTCTATCTGGCCCCCGGACAATTGATCTGGCTGTCGCCGATCCTGGCGGGGCTGATCCTTGCGCCGCTTACCTCACGCTGGAGCGCATCCCCGCTGCTCGGGCGTTGGGCGCGGGCGGCGGGGCTTCTGGTCACACCCGATGAACGCAACCCGCCCCCGATCCTGACCGCCGCCGTGGCCGAGGCGCGCCATCTGCGCCCCGCCCCCGACGCGACCGAGGCCCTTGGCCGGGACGCGGATGCGCGCGCCGCCTATATCGCGCTGATCCCGCCCCGCCCCCCGGCCCCGGTGGCCGAGCGGCTGGCCGATGTCTCGGCCGCGGCCAAGATCGCCGTGGCGCGCAATCAGGCCGAGGCTTTCAGCTTTCTGGACCGGGCCGAGCGGCGGGCGCTCATGAATGATCCAGCGCTTCTGGACGCCTGGGCAGCACTTCCGCAATGAACCGCATCACTGCCCTGGACATGCTGCGGGGCTACGCGCTCGCGGCGATCATGCTCAACCACATGCCCGGCGGCGTGCTGCGCCGCGTCACCATCGGCAATGTCGCGGTCTTTGACGCGGCAGAGCTTTTCGTGCTGCTCTCGGGGTTTCTGGTCGGGCTGGTCTGGCTGAAAACCGAAGAAACACAAGGCCGGCGGGCCGCGCAGAAGCGCTTTATCCGCCGCGCGGCGCAGGTCTGGCTGGCGCTTGTGATCGGCTCGGTGCTGATGGCGCTGACCTCGCGCGCGCTGTTCGAGGCGGGCCTGCCCCATACCGCGATCTGGACGGAATATGCGCGCTGGATCATCGAGGTTCCGATCGGCTATGTCGTCACGGTCGGGCTTTTGTGGATGCAGCCGAACCTGATGGATGTGCTGGCGCTTTATGTCGTGCTGCTGGCGCTGACGCCGCTGACGGTGCCCCTGATGCTGCGCTGGCCATGGGTTTTCGTGGCTGCCGCGCTGGCGATCTGGGCGGCGGCCATTCCGCTGAACGGCTATCTGCCCAATCACCGCAGCCAGAACGGGATGCTGTTCAATCCTTTCGGCTGGCAGCTTCTCTTTCACTCGGGCGTCATGCTTGGCCTTTACCGCGACCGCATCATGCCCGTGTTGCGCCGCCATGCCCGGCTTCTGACCACACTGGCGGTGCTCTGGCTGATCTTCGGGCTGGCCATGGCGCAATTGTGGCGTTACGGGCCCGAGATGAAGCAGGTCTTCTACGCGCTGCGCGATATCGTCGGCCCGGTCGACAAATGGTCGCTGGATTGGGTGCGCTATAGCGGGATCATGGCCGGCGCATGGCTGGTGGCAGTGCCCCTGGCGCAGCCCATGGCGCGGCTGGCGGATACGGTGATCGGGCGCGCGCTGGCGGTGATCGGGCGCGGCGGGCTGGTGTCCTTCGTGGCCTGCGTGCTTCTGTCGGTGATCGGGGATGCGCTGATGACGCCCGTGGGCGCGCGGGCGGCCGATGCGCCGGTCCTGCCGCGCCTTGCCGTCGAGATATGGACGCTTGGCGTCCTGTGGCTGGTGGCCGAGATCGAGGCCCGCCGCAGCCGCAGCCGCAAAGGCCGCGCAACCCGCTGACGCCTGCGCGGATAAATGAGTATCGGGCAAGACAGCCCGCCGCGCGCGCCCGGCATGGTTGCAGCGCCGCATCAGGGGCCGGCCATGTTTGGCGCGGGTGCTGCAAGCCCATTGCGGGGGGTGTGGCGCGGGTCTATATGGGCGCGGCCGGACACGGATGTCCGGCCCACAGTGGTGACCGGGCCCCTCTGGCGAATGTCGCGGCACATTCGTGATGTCGGCACTGATTTCTTGGCCTGCCGCACCGGGATTGTTTCATGACCTCTTCCAACCGATCCGCGCCTGCGGGCAGCGTTCTGCATTATTTCAAATGGGCCTTCATCGTCACCGCCGCCGGCCTTGTGCTTGGCGCGGTTCTGGGCTGGCAGATGACCGGCACGCTTGGCGGGATGCTGGGGATCTTCTTCATCTGCGCCGTGTTGGCGGTGCTTGAGATTTCGCTGTCCTTCGACAATGCCATCGTCAATGCCAACAAGCTGAAGGACATGACCCCGGCCTGGCAGCGCCGCTTTCTGACCTGGGGCATTCTGATCGCCGTTTTCGGCATGCGC
>JAUNTV010000114.1 GCA_030538515.1 Paracoccus sp. (in: a-proteobacteria) | reverse complement strand
GCCAGAAAGATTCACTGTTGATCCAACCCATCACATGCGGGGACTAAACAGCTAGATTCGGGTGACTCGGCTCAGGCCCCATTGATGACCGGGGCGGGCGGGCGCGCCTTCCGGCAACCGCAAGGGGACAAAGCGAATCACGCGGCGCGTGCATGACACCACCCGAAGTCATCGCCTTGCAGCAGTCTGCAACCATCGGGCGAGGCCGCGCGCCCAGGGTCATATCGGGCAAGCTCCTGTCGCCGCGAGCAAAAAGCCGCCCCCTCGCGCAGCCCCGCTTTCCGCATGCGCGAAATCGCGCGCCGGCTGATGGTGCGGGCTTGTCTCAGGACCGCCGGGCGGCTAGCCTGACGCCAATTTTATTGTGTTTTTCATTTTCGGAGAGTTCTTATGAACCTGCCGTTCCTGCAAGCCGGCCGTCTGGGTCGCCTGACGACCGCGCTTGGCCCCGATACTCTGGCATTGCTGCGTTTCGACGGAAGCGATTATCTGAACGATCTGTTCGAATATCATATCGAGGCGCTGTCTCCGCGCGGTGATCTGGATTTCGATTCGCTAATCGGAACGCATGCCTTCATCGAAATCGACAGCATCGACGGGCCGCGCCCCTTCGACGGGATCGTCACGCAAGCCCGTTGGGCCGGTGTGGGCGAGAACGGGCACCGCTATGACCTGACGCTGCGCCCCTGGTTCTGGCTGGCCGGGCTGCGCCGCAATCAGCGCATCTTCCATAACAAGACCGTCATCGAAATCCTTGAGGAACTGCTGGCCTATTACGCCCATCTGGGCAATCCCGCGCTGGAGGTCAGCGTCTCGAACGATTATCCCGTGCTGGAATATACCGTCCAGCACCGCGAAAGTGACCTGACCTTCGCGCGCCGCCTGATGGAACGCTTCGGCATCAGCTTTCATTTCCGCCATCAGGCCGGGCAGCATACGATGGTGCTGACCGATGACCCGCTGGCGCATGACACGATCGGCGCGCGACCCTTCAAATCCTATGACGGGCATCATCAGGCGGATGGCGAACATTTCTGGGAATGGACGCCCGAACGCAATATGACCACCGGCGCGGTGCGGCTGATCGATTACAACTTCAAGAAACCAAGCGCCGCGATGGAGGTCGACAACACCGGCGACGCCACCTATGCCGAGGGGCAGATCGAAAGCTTCGACTATCCCGGTGAGTTCCTGTCGCGGGACGAGGGGCGCCTTGTCGCCCTTCTCAGATCGCAGCAGGAACGCGGCGGCGACCGCCGCAATCGCGCGGTGGGCGATTGCGTCTCGCTTGGTGCGGGCAAGCGCGTCACGCTGACCGGCGACAGCGTGCCCGGCACCGGCGCGGGCTATATCTGCCTTGCCGCCACGCATCATTTCGAATCGGAAGCTTACGGCACCGACCGCAGCCGCGGCTCGGACGGGTATGCCTTCACGGGGCGCTATACGCTGATGCCCGACACCGCCCCCATGGCCCCCCCGCGCCGCACCCCGCCCGCGCGCATGGCCGGGCCGCAGACCGCCGTGGTCGTGGGCGAGGGCGAGATCGATTGCGACGAATATGGCCGCGTGCTGGTGCGCTTCCACTGGGATCTGGAGGGCGCGATCTCGATGCGCTGCCGGGTCAGCCAGCAATGGGCCGGGAATGGCCTGGGCGCGGTGGTCATTCCGCGCATCGGCATGGAAGTCGTGGTCGATTTCATCGACGGCGATCCCGACAAGCCCATGGTGACGGGCTGCGTGGTCAATGATTCAAACGCGAACATCTATGGCCTGCCGGATAACAAGACGAAATCCGGCTTCAAGACCAAGACCCATCAGGGCGGCGGCTTCAATGAGATGAGCCTTGACGACGCCACCGGGGCCGAACGCATCTTCATGCATGCCCAGAAGGATATGGACAGCATCATCCAGGACAACCAGACCACGCAGGTGGTCGGCGGCGACCGCTCGGTCTCGGTGGACAAGGGTGATGAGACCAAGACCATCGGCAAGGGCAATCTGACCGAGAGGGTGAAGCTTTCGCGTTCGACCACGGCCAACAAGATCAACGAAACCGCCGTCGCCGGCGATGGCGGCAAGGGCAATATCACCTATCAGGCCGATAATGAGGTGAAGGTCTACGGCAAGGATCTGGTCCATACCGCGTCGAAAACCAAGGTCTCAAGCTATTCCGAGAACCTCATGTCCTATCACTCGGACAAGGAGGGCTATATCGGCTCCAAGACCAAGATGGGGGTTGCGGGCGAAGAATCCGTGGCCATCGTCTCCAAGAAGCTGATCAGCATCGCGGTGGGCGACAATACCGTCATCGAACTGACGCCCGAACATATCATCCTGTCCTCGAACGGCTCGACCATTTCGCTGAGCGCCGGGCTGATCGACCAGCTTGCCGGGATGATCCACCTCAATAACAGCGAGGGCGGCGAAGGTGGCGGTGGCGGCGGGCCGGGGCCTGCGGCGGTCTGACCCACAGCTTTGTTTCTTTGACGGAATTTCAGAATGTATGTGATGAACGAAGCCACGATCGAGCTTCCCGCGAACTGGCGGGATCAGTCGATCAACGTGATTTCCTCGAACGCGCCGATGCAGCAGGGCATGACCCTGACCGTGACCCGCGACGATCTGCCCTTCGGCATGTCCTTCAACGAATATCTTGAAGATCAGGTGCGTGAGGTCGGCAAGCTGCTGACCGAATACAAGCTTCTTGGCCGCCAGCAGGTCATGCTGGACGGGATCGCCGCCGCCGAGATCGAATGCACATGGCTCTCGAAAGAGGCCGCCATGCATCAGATCATCTATATGCTGCCCCTGCCAAGCGGGCGGGCGATGGTCGTCACCGCCTCGATGCCCGGACGGATGACCGAGAGCCAGCAGCAGGAAATCCGCCGTCTCGTCCAGACGATCCGCTTCCGCCGCTAGATCGGGGAGAAAAAGATGGGCCTGCTTGATTACTCGATGAAACTCGGCGGGCAGAATTCGGCCCATCTGATGGGGCTGGATGCCGAACCCGCCGTCACCGCCCCCGATCCCGCGCAGGCCAGCACGCCGCAGATGCGCGACGCCATCGCCAATCAAAGCGATGCGCGCAACGAGATGGAACGGGGCTGGGATAATGTGCTGAACGGGCTGGAAAGCCCGGCGTTTCAATATTCGCTGATGGGGGCAGGCGCGGCGGCCGCGATGATCCAGGGCGGGATCGGCGCGGCAGGCTGCGCCACGGCCGGGGCGGGGTCGATCGCCTTGGGCGCGGTCGGGCCGCTGATCCCCATTGCAGCCGGGGTCGCGGCGGGCTTTGTGGGCCATGCCATCGGCTCATGGGCGGGTGACAGGATCGGCGCGGCCATGGGGCTGGAACCCCTTGCCGGCCCGAGCGAGGAACCCGCCTGCGTCGGCGACAAGATCTATCATGCGCCCTCGGGGCTGGTGGCGGGGCTGATGGGCGCGGCGGTAATCCTTGGCGCGGTGGCGGCCATCGGTGCGATGGCCGCGCTGACGGCGGCGACCGGCGGGCTTGCGGCCCCGCTTCTGGTGGCCACGGTGGGCTTCATCGCCGGCGGTCTGGTGGGCGGTGCCTTCATGGGGGCTGCCGGCTCGCTTGGCACGCAGGGCGAGGAAAAGGGCCATATCATCGCCGGCTCGCCCAATGTCTGCTTCGAGGGCAAGCCCGTCGGCCATGTGACAAGCGATATCCTGTGCCGTGATCACGGGCCGGGGCGCAAGGTCGCCGAAGGCTCGGAAACGGTTTATGCCAATGGCTTTCCCATCGCGCGCAAGGGCCACAAGACCACCTGTGACGGCACCATCCAGACCGGGCGCACGACCGTCAAGCTGGATATCACCACCTCGGCCGACCGGCTGGATATCGATGGCGGCTGGCTGAACCGGCTGACGCGCACGGCTGTGGTGCTTTCAGATTTCCTGCCCTTCCCGCGAAAGCCCAGAAGGCCGCGCGGCGATGTCACCCCGCCGCGTCCGCGCACGCCCGATGGCCCGGGCACACCGCCGCGCGCGCCCAGGCTGAGCGCCGCCGCCAAGGGTGTGAACAATTTCTTCCTTAAGTTCGAGGGCGACCCCGTTGACGTCGCCTCGGGTCAGGTGGGCGAGTTCCGCACCGATATCTCGATCCCCGGCACCATCCCCCTGGTGCTCAACCGCAGCTACCGGCGCGGCGCGACCGGCATTCAGGGCAATGACTGGTCGGGCACCTGGGCGCAGCATCTGCGGATCGAGGGCGGCACGATCATCTGGCAGGACCCCGACGGGGTAGAGTTCACCTTCGACGCGCCGGATGATGAGGTCTGGGCCCGCAACCTGCGCTGCCCGCATCTCGAACTGGCAGGATCGCGCAGCGGGGCCTTGTGGATCTTCGACCACGCAAGCCAGCTTTTCACCGTCTTTGACCATCGCATCGGCGGGCATGTGCTGCTGGACAGCATTCAGGACCGCAACGGCAATGAGATCCGCTTCGGCTATAACGATCAGGGCCTTGCCTCGGTCAGTCATAGCGACGGGTTCCGGCTGATGATCGACAGCCGCAACCGGCTGATCCGCCACGCGCTGCTTCTTGGCGAAGATAGCGGCGATTGCGTCTTCACCTGGCAATATGACGCCGACGGGCGGCTGTTACAGGTGGATTCCGCCCAGACCGGCCAGCTTCGCTATGGCTATGACGCGCAAGGCCGGCTGAACATGTGGGCCGACAGCCATCTGACGCGCGCGCATTTCGACTATGACGCCCATGACCGGGTGATCCGCAACTGGTCCGACAGCGGGCATCTGGGGGTCGAGCTGGCCTATGACCTGGCAGCAAGGCGCACCCGCGTCACCGATATCGCCGGGGCCGAGCGTATCTATGACTGGACCGAGCGCGGCCTTGTCTGGCGCGAGATCGACGCCCTTGGCCATGAATGGCTGACCGAATGGGGCAACGCCACGCAGATCCTGTCACGCACCGACCCCATGGGCCATGTCTGGCGCAATGATTACGACGAAAACGGCAATCTGATCCGTGCCTCCGACCCGGACGGGAATGCGCAGGTCTGGGAATATGGCCCCGACCGGCTGCCCGTCGCCCATACAGACGCGACTGGCGCGCGCACCGCTTTCCGGCACGATTCGCGCGGCAATCTGGTCGCCATCACAGATGCCCTGGGGGCCGAACGTCTGCTGCGCCGCGACGATCAGGGCAAGCTGATCCGCATTGAGCACCCGCTGAACCGGCACGAACGCCTTTATTACGATGCGCTGAACCGCGTTTCGCGCGTGCGGGGCACCTCGGGGCGCGAGACGCGGCTGACCCATGACACCGAAGGCCGCCTGATCCGCAGCATCGACGAAATCGGGGCCGAGACGGCTTTCGATCACCGCCGCGATGCCGGCAATCCGCGCGGTGCCATTGCCGCGATCACGCTGCCCGATGGCGTGACCGTGACGGCAAGGCGCAATTCCGAAGGGCTGGTCAGCTCGGTCACTGATGGCACGGGCGCCACGCGCGAATTCCGCTTCGGCGCTTTCGATATCCCGCTGGAAAGCCGCGATGCGGCGGGCCACCGGGTTCGGCTGGAACATGATTTCGCGCTGCGTCTGACCGCCGTGATCAACGAAATGGGTCAGCGCCATGAACTGGCCTATGATCTGGCGGGTAATCTGGTCGCGGAACGCGATTACGCCGGGCTGGAGCAACGCTACATCTATGACGCATTGGGCCGGGTCGTGGAACATGTTGCGGCTGACGGTGTGGTGACACGTTATCTCTGGTCGCCCTCGGGCAGGCTGCAAAGCGCCCGGACCATTGGCGACAGCGACAGCGCGATCCGCTATACCTATGACGCCGCAGGCCGCGCCACCCGGATCGAGGATGGCAAAAGCTGCGTCGAATACGCCTATGACCAGATCGGGCGCGTCGTCTCGGAAACCGTCGACGGTCGCTCGGTCACGCGCGATTATGAGCCGGGCAGCACCCGCTGGACCGCGCGCGGCGGCGACGCCCTGCCCCTTCAGGCCGATATGGACGGGGGCGGCGATCTGGCCCGGCTGGGTTTCGCGGGCACGGCGCTTACCTTCACCCGCGACCGGCGCGGGCTGGAAGTCTTGCGCGAATCCTCAGGCGGCTATGCGCAGGCGCAGGGCCATGACATTACCCGCCAGTTGACCGAGCAGATGGCCGGCCCCGTCTCGGGCCTGTCGGCGGATGCGCGCACCGGCATGCTTTCGGGCGGGCCATGGCGGACGGGCGCGGGGGATGCAGGCGCGCGGATGCGGCGCAATTACGAATGGGACCGCGCGGGCCGGGTGATCGGCATCAGCGACATGCGCGCCGGCAACAGCCAGCTTGCCTATGACGCGCGCGGTCTGGTGCGCGCCACCGCGCAGGAACGCCCCGGCGCGGCCCCGCTGCTGCGCGATTTCGACTATGATCCGGGCCGCAACCTGATCGCCGTGGCCGAGGATATGCGCGCCGAGCGTCTTGACCTCGACGCAGGCCGCATCCGTCGGCGCGGCCATATCACCTATCAGCGCGACGCGCGCGGCCGGGTGACGCAGAAGCGCATCGACGAGCCGGGCTTCCGCCCGCGCATCTGGGCGATGACATGGGATGCCCGCGACCGGCTGATCCGGCTGGAAACCCCGGAAGGCGAGGTCTGGCGCTATGAATACGACGCGCTCGACCGCCGGATAAGGCGGCTGCGGATCCTGAAAGGCGGGGCTGCCGGCTCTGGTTCCGGCAGTGACCCTGCCGGGGCGGCGCGCCAGATCGGTCAGTCTTATCAATGGGATGGCGAAACCATCATCGCCGAGGCCCCGCTTTACGCCGATGGCAGCACCGCATGGGACCGTGCCGAGCATTGGGTCTATGAACCCGGCAGCTTCCGCCCCATGGCCCGCGTGACCGAGGCCGGCGTCCAGCATGTCGTGACCGACCACCTCGGCACGCCGCGCGAATTGCTGTCCGATGACGGCGACACCGTGCATTGGCGCGCCGAGCCGGGCCTCTGGGGTCGTCTCGACCGGGTTGAACGCGCCTCGGCCAACGACAATTGCCCCATCCGCTTTCAGGGCCAATGGGAGGACGCGGAAAGCGGCCTCTATTACAACCGTTATCGCTACTACGACCCGGACGCGGCGCAATACCTGACCCCCGACCCCATCGGCCTCGCCGGAGGCATCCGCCCGCATGGCTATGTGGACGATCCGAATGAGTTTGTTGATCCGTTGGGGTTGGCGCGGTGTCAGGCATTCGTCGACGGCGCAGGAACGCTGCACATCAGAAACAAGTTCGCGGACCCCACTAATCCGTCTTACGATCCTCGCCGCGCGGATGAGTTGCAGGCATTCGTCGATCTGTGGAACGGCGTTGCGCAAAGCACACCCGGCGGTTTACAGCGCCGAACGATGACTGACCCCCTCAAGTTGGATGCGAATCGCTTCCGGGCTGAGGCCCGCAAATGGCTGGATGAACGCGGCATGACCGATCTCGCGCCGGGTCATCTGCCGGACACGGCTTGGGGTGGCGCAGCGCATCCTGGGGATGCTTGGGTGCCGCTTGATCGTGTGGTGAACGGATATATTGGTGGTCTGACACAGGGTGTCGCCCCAGGAACCACTTATCAGAGAGTCGTAACTTACGTCATCCCCCCCCCGTGACAAAGGTCAGATTATTCATGACAATCAATTCCAGTCTCGAGGCTATCATTGCTGCCTCGCCTGAGGGCAAGAAGCCCATACTGACGGCGCCAATTGATGTGACGCATATGCCAGCATTGGATGGAAAGACCATGCTGCCGGTTTCTTCGCAATTGGCCGCGTTTTACTATTTTGCTGGCTCATGGCGCTTTCAGGACTTTGATCTGCAATGGCTTGACCCGGA
>JAUNTV010000113.1 GCA_030538515.1 Paracoccus sp. (in: a-proteobacteria) | reverse complement strand
CCGGTCTTCACGGATTTGCAATCCGGTGCGTAACCTCTCCGCCAACCCACCGCCGGTGCGAGGTCTGGCCGGAATAATGCAAGCCGCGCGGGCTTGCAAGCCGTAAGCGCGCATTCGGTGCGTTGCCCCTTCGCAACTTTCGTGGCAAACAGGGCCGAGGCAATTCAAAGGCAAGGCGCATGGTCGATTTCTCTCAGGCACGCACCATGATGGTGGACACGCAGGTTCGGCCGAATGATGTCACGAAATATCCCGTCATCGCGGCCTTGCTGGATATCCCGCGCGAGGCTTTCGTGCCCGAGACGCACCAGCCCGTCGCCTATATGGGCGAGAACGTGCCCCTGGCCGAAAACCGCTGGCTGCTGGAGCCGCGCAACTTCGCCAAGCTGCTGGATGCGCTGAATATTCAGCCTGATGAACTGGTCTTGAACATCGGTGCGGGGCTTGGCTATGACGCCGCCGTCATGGCCCGTCTGGCCGAGGCCGTGGTGGCGCTGGAATCCGATCCTGCCCTTGCGGCAAGGGCCGAGAACGCGCTTTCGGGGCAGGGCGTCGATAATGTCGCGGTCGTCACCGGCGATCTGGCGCAGGGCTTCGCCCGGCAGGCGCCCTATGATGTGGTGCTGATTTCGGGCGCGATCGAGGAACTTCCCCAGGCCATCGCCGACCAGATCCGCGATGGCGGGCGCATCGGCGCGATTTTCGCCGAAGGGCAGCTTGGCGTGGCGCGGATCGGCCACAAGATCGACGGGGCCGTCATCTGGCGCTTTGCCTTCAACGGCTCGGCCCCGGTTCTGCCGGAATTCCGCAAATCGCAAGCCTTCCGTTTCTGAAAGGACCGCGCCATGGCTCTTGACCTTGCAAAGCATCTTCGGCGCGCCGCGCTTGCCGTTCTTCTGGCCGGTGCCGCCGTGCCCGCCATGGCACAATCGCTTGGCGATACCATGGTCGCGGCCTATCGCCACTCGGCGCTTCTCGATCAGCAGCGCGCCGTTCTGCGCGCCGCGGATGAGGACGTGGCCACCGCCATGGCGGCGCTGCGCCCGGTTCTGGAATGGACCTTGCAGCATAATTTCGTTCAGGCCGAGGGGATCGAGACCACGCGCAGCACCGCCGCGCTGACCGCCTCGATGACGCTTTACGATTTCGGCCGCTCGCAGGCGGCGATTGATTCGGCCAAGGAAACCGTTCTGGCCACCCGCTATGCTCTGATCGGGGTCGAGCAGGACATCCTGCTTGCCGCCGTCAGCGCCTTCATGTCTGTGCGTGCCGCCAGCGAGCAGGTCGATTTGCAGCGCAATTCGGTCCGCCTTCTGGGGCAGGAACTGCAGGCCGCGCGGGACCGTTTCGAGGTGGGCGAGATCACCGTGACCGATGTGGCGCAGGCCAATGCGCAAGAGGCCGCCTCGCGCGCGGCGCTTTCCTCGGCCGAGGGTGATCTTCAGGTCGCCTATGAGGATTATGCCACCGCGACCGGCGCGCGGCCCCGTGGTCTCAGCGCGCCGCCCCCCTTGCCCCGGCTGCCGGCATCACTGGCCGCTGCGCAGGAAGCCGCGCAGCGCAACCACCCGGCGATCCTGCAAGCCAGCCGTCTGGTCGCGGCTGCCGAACTGGGTGTGGTGGCCGCCAATGCGCAGCGCAATCCGGTGATCAGCGGGCAGGTCGGCGGGCAGGTCGACAAGGACAGCAATTCACAGCTTTCGCTTGGTCTTACCATGTCGCAGACGATCTATTCGGGGGGGCGGCTGTCGTCGGTTTCACGCCGGGCCATGGCCTCGCGCGATCAGTCGCGCGCGGCGCTTCTGAATGTCTCGCGCCAGGTCAATCAGACGGTCGGGGTCGCCTGGTCCAACATTCAGGTGGCGCGTGCCCAGATCGGGGCCATCGACCAGCAGATTTCGGCCGCGCAGCAGGCCTATGACGGTGTGCGCGAAGAGGCCACGCTTGGCGCGCGCACCACGCTGGACGTGCTGGATGCCGAGCAATCGCTGCTTGAGGCGCGGGCGAACAAGATTACGGCGGAAGCCAATCTCCAGTTAGCACATTATCAACTTTTGGCTGCTATGGGTTTGTTGACGGTGAAAGACCTGCAACTGGGGATACCCACATATGACCCATCTGCCTATTACAATGCGGTGCGTGATGCGCCCTATACCAGCCGGCAGGGTGAAAACCTTGACCGCGTTCTGCGCGCGCTCAACCGGTAAGACGACCCGCCCCCTGCCTGTCGGGGGCGGCCATGACTGAACCACAAGCCGCACGGACGAATTCGCCCGAACTCGGCGATGTGCTGGCCTCGATCCGGCGCCTGATCGCGCAGGAAGATGCGGGGCCTGATTTCACCGCGATGACAAGCCGCACCGACGGTTCGGGGGGCAGGCGCAGCACGCTGTCTCCGGGGCCGCGCGCGGAACGGCTGCGCTCGGTGATCGAACGGGAACTTTCCGGCGTCAGTTTCGAGGATGAGCGGCTGGTTCTCGGCCATGACCTGCGCGCGGCACCCGAAACCGCCGCCCGGCGCGACAGTCCAGGCCCGGTGAACATGACCCCCGATATGATGCCTGCCTTCGATCAGGAAGGCTATCAGCAGGCGCTTCATGCCGAAGGCAGCGCCGAGGCAGGGACCGGTGCCCCGGTGCTGCCCTTTACCCCCCAACCGGCTGCCACAGCGCGGTCGGCCCCCCAAAAAACGGAGAATGAGATGATGCTTGCAGAAGTGAACCGCACCACCGTGAAGGATGAAGTCGCACAGATGCGTGGCCGGGCGGGATTTGATCTCTTCGCTGCCGAGGCCGGGGAAGAGGATGATCAGATGATCGGTGGCAATGCGCTGCGCAATCTGGTGCGCGATGTTCTCACGCAAGAGCTTCAGGGCGAGATGGGCGATCGCATCAGCCGCAATCTGCGCCGGGTCGTGCGTCAGGAAGTGGCTGCGGTCATTTCGGCGGGGCTGGAAACCGCCTGAGGGGCTGGTGCCGGCCTTTCTGGCGGCGGGCCTTGATGCGTGCTTTCTGTGCCGGTGTGACCGGTCGGGGTGCTGCGCGGGAAGGTTGTCGAAAGCAGGGTCGCGCGGGGCTTAAAGATAGCGTTCGGGATCAACGCTGTCATAGCCCTGCCGGACCTCGAAATGGATCGATCCGGCGCTGCCTGCCGTGCCGATCTGCTGACCGGCAGACACCTGCTGGCCATTTTGCACCGAAAGCGCGCCCATTCCGGCATAGACGGTCATCAATTCGCCCTGATGGCGGATGACGACGATGGGCACGCCATCGGTATCGCGCGTCACTGCGGCAACGGTTCCCGCTGCCGCAGCCTTGACGGGTGTGCCATTGGGCGCGGAAATGTCGATGCCGTCATTGCGCCCCTTGCTATAGGCGCGCAGGATGGCACCGGCGACCGGCATCTGCATGCGCCCGCTGCCAGAGGCCGCCGTCCGTGTCGCCCCCAGATCGGGCGTGACCGGTCTTGCCACAGGGGCCGAGGAAGGCGCGGTCCTTTCATCCGGCAGCGGCTGCGAGGCCGAGGGCGGCATCGGCGTCGCCGACCCCTGACCGGGGGCCGAGGTGCCGCTGGCGGCAGCCGTCACCCTTCGGGCAGGGATGTTCAGATCTTGCCCGACACGGATGTTCAGGCTGGCATCCAGCCCGTTCGCTGCCGCCAGATCCTGCGGGGTGATCCCGTATCTGCGCGAGATCGACCAGCCGGTTTCCCCCGCCACCACCCGATGGGTCTGCGCCGGCACGCCTTGCGCAGCCGCTTGTGCGGCAGGCACGGCACTGGCAGCGGGCGCGGTTGCTGCCGGCGATGCTGCCGCGCGCCCTCCGGGCACATCAGGCTGCGCCACGCCCTGCCCGGCATAGGGATCGGTCACGACCTGCCTGCCGCTGCCGCCGCCGCCCGTTGCCGGCGCGGTCCCGCCGCCAGCGGTTCCGCCAGTTCCGGGGATCGCAAGCGAGGGGAAGCCCGCGCCGATCGAGGCCAGATCCTCCTGCACCGCAGGCAGCGCCTGACAGGCCGCCAGCAACCCCGCCAGCGACAGGGCCCCCAGCCCCCGGATGATCGCCGCAATCCGCGTCCCGCCACGGTTTTCGCGCCCGCCCGCCGAAATTGCCTGGACCCGCCGCGAACCCCTTATCGCATTTCGCACCAGGGGGGCCTTCTCACGCATGGCCGCTCTCGCTTCGCTGGCTGCGTCCGGGCGCTGCACGACGACAAGCCCCGCAACCCCGCCCGCCGCGATGGACACGGGCGTCGCGGCGATCCGGGGCATCCCCTTCTCGTCGTTCGTGGGTAAGGGATATGCGTCAGGATGGCTGGCCCGGACTCTTTCGGCGGGCATTGGCCGCAAGTCGATACGTGCGGTCGCATCATCCGTGATGGGCGCGGATACCCCGGCGATCCGGGACATTCTTGCGCCGTTTACGGATGGGGTGTGCGTGCCGGGATTGCTGCTCCCGCTGGCTGGAGCCGGGCGCGTGGCAATCCGTGCGGCCTCGCCTGCCGTGATGGGCGCGGGCACCCCGACGATCTGGATCATCCCTTCGCCGTTTGCGAATGAGGGGCGTGTGCTGGTATCGCTGGCCTCCCCTTCAGGTGGTGGGAGCATGGCGATCCGCGTAGCCACGCCTCTCGCGGTCGGCGCGTGCCGGCCTGTGTTTCGGGGAAGGCCCTCGCCCTTAGGGTGCGATAGATGCGCATCGGGCTGGTTTGTCCCCAGGGTGGGCGCCGGCAGCACGTCGATCCGCGCAGTCCCGCCCGCCGTGGGCAATGCTGGTATCCCAGCGATCCGGGGCATCCCTTCGCTGTTTGTGGATGAGGGGCGCGCATCGGGCGGGTTGGTCCCGCTGACTGGTGCCGGTCGCGTGGCGATCCGTGCAACCCCGCCCGCCGAGGTCGGCGCGTGCCAGCCTGTGACCCGGCCCTGCCCTTCGCTCATGGTGGGGAAGGCATGGGCGTCTGGCTGGTAGGTCGTTTCCTGCCTGACAGGCATGTCAATCCCGGCAGCGCTGCCCTCCGTCGTCAGCGCGGCAAAGGAGGTCACTGCTTCCTTTGCACCAAGGCAGGGCTGCGGGACCGATGGGCCGGGCGGGGCGGGGTGCTGCCAGTTGCTGCTGGCCCCGGTGATGGGGGCGTGCCGTTCGGGGCGCGCGATGTGCTGGTGACGGCCGGTGCCTGTGGCGGGCTGTGTTTCCGGCCTGTCCGCCCGCGCGGGGGCGTGATGCGGCGGGGTCTTTGGCAGCGGCATCAGGGCGGGGGGCTGATCGGCCATGCCGTGATTTACGGCGGCCCGATGGCCGACCATGCCCTGCCCGGTTGCGTGGGACAGCCGCGTCGGGGGCGGGCGCAGGGGATCTGCGCAGGCGTCGGCCCCGATCCGCGCCATCCGGGGCCAGGCTGCGCCCGGCATTGATATTTCAAAGAATTTTCTGCTCATGCGGCACCTGTCCGTTCCGTCGCAAAAGCTGCGGTCCGGGCATTTCCCACCTCAGGCGGGGCCCAGCCCTTCAACCAAAGGCACGAAGCGCACCTGCCGCAGCTCGTGATACTCAAAGCCTGTTTCCGTCCGGTTTACCCGGATCAATGTCTGCACGGCATCGGATTGCCCGACCGGCACCACCATGATACCGCCGATTTTTAGCTGCGCCAAGAGCGGGCCGGGCGGATCTTCCGCCGCGGCGGTGACGATAATGCGATCAAAGGGCGCCTGATCGGGCAGGCCGAAGCTGCCATCGGCCAGCCGCACGGTGATATTGGACAGGCGCAGGCGGTCGAACAGGGCAAGCGCCTCGGTCACAAGGCGGCGGTGGCGTTCCACCGTATAGACGCGCCGGCACAGCCCCGCCAGCACCGCCGCCTGATAGCCCGAACCGGTCCCGATCTCCAGCACGGTATCGCGCGGGCCGGGGTTGAGCGCCTGCGTCATCAGCCCCACGACCGAGGGCTGGCTGATCGTCTGGCCGCATTGGATGGGAAGCGGCGTGTCGTCATAGGCGCGGTCCTCGAAATGGCCGCGCACGAAGGCACCGCGATCGATCGCCTCCATCGCGCCAAGTACGCGCGGATCGGTGACGCCATGGGCGCGCAGATGAAACAGGAAACGCATCTTGCGCTCGGCCAGCGACAGGGCGGGGTCGTCCTCGTCGCCGGTCATGTCGGGGGCCCTTGCCGCGTCATGGTTCCAGCGCCCCCCTGAGCGCGTCAAGCGAGGCGTGGCAGGTCAGATCGGCGCGCATCGGCGTGACCGAGATATAGCCGTCCAGATTGACCATGACGTCACTGCCCGGCGTGGCGGGGGCATCCTGCGGCGCGCCGCGCACCCAAAGGAAGCGGCGGCCATTGGGGGCGATGAAGGGTTCGACCCCGAAGCCGGCATTCTGCCGCCGCCCCTGGGCGGCCACCCGAAGCCCCCTGCTGCCCGAGGCCGGCACGGGCGGGAAGTTGACGTTGTAGAACAGCCGGAAATCCGGGTCAGAGGTCCAGTCCGCGCGTTCCAGCAACCGGCGCAGGACATCCGCGCCATGGCCGCGCGCGCAATCGAAAGGATCGGTCAGCCCGGCCACGGCGGGTCCGAAATATTGCGAAAGCGCGACGGCGGGCAGGCCTTGCAGCGCGGCCTCCATCGCGCCGCCGACGGTGCCCGAATAGACCACGTTCTCGCCGGAATTGTTGCCGCGATTGACGCCAGAGATCACCAGATCGGGCGGGGCCGATGCCATGACGTCATGGACCGCCGCCAGAACGCAATCGGCGGGGCTGCCCTCGGCCGCGAAGCGGCGCGGCGCAAGCTCGGCCAGCATGGTCGGGTGGGAATAGGAAATACAATGACCTACGCCGGATTGCTCGAAAGCGGGGGCGACCACCCAGACCTCGCCCCTGGGGCCCGCAAGCTCGGCCGCGATGGCTTCGGCCACCTTCAGCCCCGGCGCATTGATCCCGTCATCATTCGTCACCAGAATTCGCATCATATACCCCTGTCCTGCGACTTATGATTAGCCCCCGCGGGTTTGCGCGGCAACCGGGCAAATCAAGGGAAATGCACCAATGCACCTTTGACCTTCGCGCCATCGCCTGTCTAGATGGGGATAGAGCAGCGGGTGCCGGTTCATGCAGATTTACCTTCCCATCGCCGAAGTGGCGGTGAATGCCTTCACACTGATCGGCCTTGGCGGAATCGTCGGGCTGATGAGTGGCATGTTCGGCGTGGGCGGCGGCTTTCTGATCACACCGCTTCTGTTCTTCATCGGCATTCCGCCCGCGATCGCGGTGGCGACGGGGGCCAATCAGGTGGTGGCCTCGTCCGTGTCGGGGGTGCTGAGCCATGTGAAGCGGCGCACGGTCGATTTCCGCATGGGCGGCGTGCTGCTGGCGGGCGGGCTGATCGGATCGGCGCTTGGGGTGCTGGTCTTCAATCTGCTGACGCGGCTGGGGCAGGTCGAACTGGTCGTGCAGATCTGCTATGTGATCATGCTGGGGATCGTGGGCTCTATGATGCTGGTCGAAAGCCTGAATGCGCTCAGGCGCAGGCGATCCGGCAAGCGCGCCGCGCGCCGGCATCACGGCTGGATTCATGCGCTGCCCTTCAAGATGAAATTCCGCAGCTCGGGCCTTTATCTCAGCGTGATCCCGCCCCTTCTGGTGGGGCTTCTGGTGGGCATCCTGTCGGCGATGATGGGGGTGGGCGGCGGCTTCATCATGGTGCCGGCGATGATCTATCTGCTGGGGATGCCGACCAAGGTGGTGATCGGGACATCGCTTTTCCAGATCACCTTCGTGACCGCCTTCACCACGATCATGCATGCGGTCAGCTATAATACCGTGGATGTGATGCTGGCGCTGCTGCTGATCCTGGGCGGGGTGATCGGGGCGC
>JAUNTV010000112.1:3190-7897 GCA_030538515.1 Paracoccus sp. (in: a-proteobacteria) | reverse complement strand
AGTGAGCTGATATTGCTGACCAATACCGCGCCCCTGAAGGTTGTGGGCCTGGATGCCTACGGGCTTTCCATCACCGAAACCCGCGCGATCAGGGGGGAATGATCATGGCCGGCGTCACCCATCAGGAGCTTCCGCTTCCGCGTTTCGACAAGCCCGTCCGGCTGCTGATCGTGGCCGCGCCCTATTACCGCGAGATCGCCGATCAGCTGATCGCGGGCGCGCGCACCATGGCCGATGCCGCAGGTGCCACCCATGATCTGGTCGAAGTCCCCGGCGCGCTGGAAATCCCTTCCGCCATCGGCATGGCCGCGCGCAGCGGGCGCTTCGACGGTTTCGTGGCGCTTGGCTGCGTGATCCGGGGCGAGACCACGCATTACGATACCGTCTGCAATGACAGTTCGCGCGCGCTGACCCTTCTGGGGCTGGACGGGGTGGCGATCGGCAATGGCATCCTGACCGTCGAGAATATCGAACAGGCAACGGTCCGGGCCGATGCGCAGGGGCAGAACAAGGGCGGCGGCGCGGCGGCGGCGGCCTTGCATCTGGTCGCTTTGTCGCGCAAATACGCGCCGACCCGCGGGCCTGCGGCCCCGAAACCCGGAGAGGATGATCCGATCCGGCTGGCGGGCCGACTGGAAGGACCGATTGGCGCATGACGACCCCTAAACGAGATGAGAACCGGCGCCAGCGCAGCAATGCCGCGCGCTTCTATGCCGTGCAGGCGCTGTTTCAGATGGAGGCCGCCGGCCAGTCCGCCGAACGTGTGCGCCGCGAATTCGCCGATTGGCGCATCGGTCACGAAACGCCCGAGGAAACCTCGGTCGAGGCTGATGAGGCGCAATTCGCCCGCATCCTCGACGATGCCGTGACCTGGCAGGCACGCATCGATCAGATGACCGACCGCGCCCTTGACGCGCGTTGGCCCATCGACCGCATCGACCCGGTGCTGCGCGCGCTTTTCCGTGCGGCCGGTGCCGAATTCGTCGCCGCCAGAACGCCGCCCCGCGTGGTGATCAGCGAATATGTGGGGATCTGCGACGCCTTCTTCCCCGATGGCCGCGAGATCAAATTCGTCAATGCCGTGCTTGATCACATGGCCCGAGAGAGCGCAGCCGGGAAAACTGACTGAGGCTGAAGCGCTGCGACCCGCTGTCACGGGGGGACAGCTTTCGCTTCGCGGCCCGCGCGGGGCGTGTTAGGCTGGCGCATCGACGCGAAGGACGCATCATCATGCCCAAGCTCATCCGGCTTTACATCATCAATGTCGCCATCGGCTTCGCACTGGCCGTGATCTTCACCGCCCTTCTGATCGGCTTCGATATCGCGGGGCTGCGCCATCTGGTCTTTGCCGACCGCATGGGCTTCGTCGCGGTTTTCATGCTGGTGGTGTTTCACACGGTCCTGTTCGCGGGCGTGCAATTCGCCATCGCGGTGATGAACATGGCCGAGGATGACCATCCCCCGCGCCCCGGAATGCGCCTGCGCCTGCCGCTGCTTCGGGCACCTGTCCCGGCCCCGGCCCCGCGCGGCAAACCATGAAAAACCCGCCCCGAAAGGGCGGGCGGTGGCGGGAACCGCAGCATCCGTGGGGCGCAGGTTTTCCCGAAAGCCTGGAGAACCAGGTGGGCACCGGGTAACATGGCCAGAACCATGACAGAGCCAGCCCCCATCGAGAAATTATAGGCCAGTGGAAAAAATGGCCCTCACGAAAAGAGCAGAAACCCGCCGGGAACCGAAATAAGGGCAGGGCGGGTGCCTTTCAAGTGGCCATGATCGCCTGGCGGGGCTTGCCAAGCGTTCTATTTATGTTCCATCCTGCGCGGATGGATTCGCCGCTTCCCCATCCTGCCTTGCCCCGCCAGCCCGGCTTTCGCCTGGCGCGCGGCACGGCAAGGATGCTGATCAGTTATGGCCATGCGGTGCTGGCGGAATTCGTGCCGGTGCGCGGGCTTCGGCTTGATCTGATCTCGATCAGCCCCTCGGGCGAGATCTGGATCGTGGAATGCAAAAGCTCTGCCGCAGATTTCGCGGCGGATCGGAAATGGCGGCATTATCTGGAATGGGGCGAACGTTTCTTCTGGGCGGTCGATTGCGATTTCCCCGAAGCGCGACTGCCGCAGGACAGCGGGCTGATCCGCGCCGATGCCTGGGGGGCGGAAATCATGCGCGAATCACCGCTGAGCAGACTGGCCCCGGCGCGGCGCAACCGGCTTTACCGCGACATCGCCCGGATCGCGGCGATGCGGCTTTATCAGGCTGGCGATGAAGGGCAGGGCGCATGACGGCATCGCCCGCATATCCGGCCAGGCCGGATGAGTGTTCGGGTGAAGAAGAATCTGCCGCGATATCGGGCGCGGCGGCAGGTTTTGATCGTGAAATCCCCGCCTGCCTTACCGGCGCGGCCTGGCCTTGCCACTTTTCGGCTTGCCAAGGCTGCGGGCTGCATCGGCCGCGGCCAGCAGTTCCTCGGCGATTTCGGCGGCTTCCTCGGGGTCGAAATCAAGCGGCAGATCGATCCCGTCACCTTCGACATAGATCCGCACCATTCCCTGATCGGTCGGCCCGATCTGAAGATTGGCGGCGATTTCGCTTTCGCTGTTGATGCCCATGGCACAATCCTTTTTCCCAACCTCTAGCGCGAAGGCGAAATTGCGGCAAGTCCGGCCTTGCATCTGCCTGCCGGCAGGGGTAAACGACGCGAACCGTGCCGCCTTAGCTCAGTTGGTTAGAGCGCTGGATTGTGGATCCAGAGGTCCCCCGTTCAAGCCGGGGAGGCGGTACCACCCCCCCAGATCTTCGGGATTTCCCACCTTTAGCAAAGATTTACAGCCAGCCCCGGAACGGGCCGGGGGGAAGATGCGTTGCGTTTTCGCAATGTGACAAAAGCCGAAGGAGGACGTCATGTCCAACAAAGATCTCAGCGCCGAGAAGCTGAAAGCCGATGCCCGCGAGATGAAGGATCAGGCGCAATCCGCCGTCGAATCCGCCGCCGCCAAGGCGCAGGATGCAGCGCGCCACGCCCGCGACAAGGCCGGCGAATATGCCGAAACCGCGCGTGATCTTGGCCATGAATATGCCGAAGCCGCCCGCGACGAGGCCCGCCGCCTGTATCGGCGCGGGGCCGAGGGGGCCCATCAGCTGGCCCATCAGGCCGAGGATTACTATGACGAACTGTCGACGGCCGTGCGCCGCAACCCCGCGCAGGCGCTTGGCATCGCCGCCGGTGTCGGCTTCCTTGTCGGCCTGCTGATAGCGCGCCGCTGAGCGGGCGAGCCATGTTCGATTACGTCAACCGGATGCAGCTTGCCCTTGGCGACAAGGCGCGCCGGGCCGGGATGAAGGCGGGGGCAGGGGTTGCGCTTCTGATCGGGGCGGGGTTTCTGCTTGCCGCGCTTTGGGGCTGGCTGGCCTGGCATCTGGCGCTTGGGCCCGCGCTTGCCTCGTTGATCCTGGGCGGTGGCTTTGCGCTGATCGGGGTGGTGATCTGGCTGCTCTCAGGGGCAGAGCGCCATACCGTCCCCACGACCGACGATCTGCGCCAGGAGGTCGAGGCCCGTCTGAGCCTTGCCGCCGACGCCGCCATCGACAAGGTGAAATTCCGCGCCGAAACAGCGGTCGACGAGGCGCGCGCAAAGGTCTCGTCACTGTTTGGCATGGCACCGGGCGGGGCGCGCAAGGCGGCGGATCAAACCGGCGAGGATACGGCAGGCCAGGGTGCAGGGATAGCGGCCGAAGCGCTGAGCACGGCGCGCGAAACCCTTGATCGCGCTGTCGAAAGCCGGGCCGGGCCGGGGCTGGGGCTTGCCGGGGCTTTCGCGCTTGGGCTGGTTCTGGCCCATACGCTGAGCAACGGCGGGCGCAGCGCGGATGACCCCTATGACGTTGATGATGACTGCCCCTATGACGATGACTGAAACGCAAACGGCCCGCCTGAATGGCGGGCCGTTTCATAGCCGGGTTCCGGGTGTCAGCGGCAGGGACGAATGGTGATGGCCTTGTCCGGTGCCGGGGCCAGATCGCGGCAGTCACCACCATCGCAGAAGCGCCAGACCGAAGGCGCGCCCGCTGAATGCGACAGAACCAGTTCCGGCACCGGCGGCAGGTTTGGCCGCCAGGTCCACCACCCATCATGAAGCACCGCATTCGGGCCCGCCTGATCCTCGGCACCTGCGCCGCGCAATCTGGTGCGCAGAAGACGCAGCCCCTCGGCGTTGATGATCCATTCCTCATGCCGTTCAGGGGCAGCAGTCGTTTCCAGCGTGAAACGATCACCGGAAAGCGTGACTGCAACCGCGCCGATCAGCAGGCAACTGCCCATCAAGAATGCCCCTTCCGGAAAAGGTCAAATGAAATCAGGCGTTTGCAGCCCTGATCTTGTCGGCGGCTTCCTTGTCATAGGCGATGCCCTTCTGGTCGAAAAGCTCGTCCAATTCGCCCGCCAGCGTCATTTCGGTGACGATATCGCAGCCGCCGATGAACTCACCCTGCACGTAAAGCTGGGGAATGGTCGGCCAGTTCGAGAAATCCTTGATGCCCTGACGGATGCCCTCATCAGCCAGCACATTCACATCGCGGTAATCGACGCCCATGTAGTTCAGCACCCCGGCAACGCGGCTGGAGAACCCGCATTGCGGCATCTCGCGGGTGCCTTTCATGAACAGCACCACATCGTTTTCATCCAGCGCCTGTTGGATATCTGCGCGCGCA
>JAUNTV010000112.1:0-3180 GCA_030538515.1 Paracoccus sp. (in: a-proteobacteria) | reverse complement strand
TGTTCTGGTCCTCAATCGGGGGCTTTGGTGGTCAGCGCCAGCGCGTGAAGCTGGCCCGTCGGGCCGTCCATGCGCCCATCCAGCGCGGCATAGACGGCGCGCTGCTGTTCGACCCGGTTCTTGCCGCGGAAGGATTCGTCGATCACCTCGGCCGCGAAATGATTGCCGTCACCGGCAAGATCGCGGATGGTGATCTTCGCTTCCGGGAATGCGGCGCGGATCAGGGCTTCGATTTCATGTGCTTCCATGGCCATGCGGTCGTCCTTCGGCTGTCAGCAATGATGTAGGCGAAGGGCAGGCGGGTCGCAAGGGCAGGCGGGTCATTGCTTTTTGTCCCATTGCCACCAGTGCAGCGATTGCGGTGCCGAGCGGTCGAAGGCCTTCATCTGCCCCTCGGGCAGCGTTTTCAGTGCTGCACTGTCCGGCGGGGGCAGCATCAGGTCCGCTGCCGTCAGCCCGATGCGGTTGCGATGCCAGTTCCGCGCCAGCTCTGCCGGGGCGAAGCGGCGGGTCAGGTATTTCTGCTGCGCCGCCGCCTCGCTGAGCGCGATATAATGGCGCAGATTATGCGAGACCGGCGACAGACGAAGCGGCCCCGAGAGCCTGTGGCCGGCACTGGCGAGATTGCTGAGCCCGAACCCGTGACGCCACATGCGAATAAGCCTGTAGGGCATTGGCTCGAAAAGATAATATTGCCGCATGAGGGCAGGGTAGTCGCGCCCGGAGAAGTCTTCACCTGGGCGCGGAAGGAAGGTGAATTCCTGAAAATTCAGGGCGTTGTATCCCGCGTCCTCGGCATCGCGCGCCATGTCATGGATGCCTTGACCGGGCTGGCGGTGTTCAAGAATTTCGTCACCATCCATATGCAGCACCCAATGCGGTGCATATTGCGCGATCAGGGCTTCCTTGATGCGCAACTGCGCCTCGACCGAGAAGCTGCCGTCATAGGGCAGGTGATGCAGTTCGGCGATGCCGCGCCCGATCAGACCCGCCGCATATTCCGCCGAGCCATCATCCGAACCATTGTCTATGTAAATCAGCGGCACATCTTCATCAAGTAATTTTCCTGCAATAACAGGAAGATATGGCAATATATTGCGGCCGCAGACGAAAGCCGCCACAGGCGCGCGCGCGCGCCCGGTCAAGGCAGGCAGGGGCGGCAGGTCGACGCCGGGACAGGCAAGGCGCTCAGCCCGGATCAGCGCCTCGGCCTCGGCAGCGTCAGTCAGCGAAGATAGCGGCTCGGGCGGCGTGGCGGGCAGCGGTGGCAGGCCGGGCAGGCCGAGGTCGATCTCGGCAGGCCCGTCGACGGTGATCTGACGTGGCTTCAGCCCCGCCAGGGCTGCGTCCAGAATGGCGCCACCGATGTGAACTTCATGCAGCAACACCCTGAAACGATTGGCGTTGAATGAGGGGCGGAACCCTGCGCTTTCGGGGATCGGCAGCGGGGCTTGGCGCCCATTTTCCTGCGCCGCCGTGATCCAGCTTTCCACGCGAAGCGCGCGCAGAAGCGCACGGGCGGGATCATGGCTGTCGAGACGGATCACCCGCGCATCCGCCGCAAAGGTGCCAAGCGGTGGCAGGCCATGAAGCCCGGCAGCGGGCAGGACCAGTAGCTGCGGCGCAATGTGATCACAAAGCGCGCTAAGCCGCGCCCCGCGCTGAGCCGCATCGCCGATCCCGGCCAAAGGGTCGACATGGACCTTGGCGCGGGTCAGATGCAGGCTCTGCATCAGCGCTAGTGGTGCCAGCGGCATCGAGGGCAGCACGATCAGCGTCAGCCCACTTGCGATCACATCCTGCCGTCGCTTGCCACGCCACCAAAGCGCCAGCCGATCAGCAGGGGAAAGACCGCGCCGCAATCGGGATGCAACCCTGTCTATAAGTTTAATAATCGGTATTATGTAACTAAACTCCCCATGGCTTGCGCAGAGACGCCCCATGGCGCATCTGTAGACCAACCTGACAGGAGGACGCCATGGCCGTCACGACCCCGGTTTGCGATTTCGGTGCGGCGATGCCGGATTTCACCTTGCCCGATGCGGATGGAAGACTGCACAGGCTGGCGGATCTGCGTGGCCTGAAAGGCACGCTGGTGATGTTCATCTGCAATCATTGCCCCTATGTGCAATCGGTGATCGACCGGATCGTGCGTGACGCGGCGGAATTGCAGCGCAATCACGGGATTGGCGTCGTGGCGATCTCGGCCAATGATGTTGCGCAATATCCACAGGACGGGCCGGCCTTCATGAGGGTCGAGGCCGCGAAACATGGCTTCACCTTCCCGTATCTTTATGACGAAAGCCAGTCGGTCGCGCGGGCTTACGGCGCGGAATGCACGCCGGATTTCTTCGGCTATGATGCCAGTGGCGGGCTGCAATATCGCGGCAGGCTGGATGCCTCGGGGCGTCAACCAGGCCCGGCAGAGGCCCGGCGCGAGCTTTTCGAGGCCATGGCCCGGATCGCCAGCACCGGCCACGGCCCAAGCGATCAGACCCCTTCGATGGGCTGTTCGATCAAGTGGAAAACCTAAGGGTCGATCCCGAAGGCGCGCTTCACATTGGCCGTCCAGCCCAGGAAATGCTGGTCCTCATGGCGGATCGCGGGGCGTTTCATCAGCGCGGGCCTGGTCTCCAACATCTCCTGCGCAGGGGCTGCGCGCTCGGCCTCTGACATGCCGCGCCACGTCAGACTGGCCCGGTTGACCAGTTTCTCGCCGAATTCATCCAGCATTTTCTGCCATTCGGCCTGATCCAGCGGTTCGGCCTTCACGTCGCGGAAATCGACCTGCCAGCCGGCATCCGCCAGCGCCTTGCGCGCCTTCTGCACGGTCGAACAATAATCAAGCCCATAGAGTGTGACGTTTTTTTCCATCGATCCTCTTTCTGCATTGTTCGGAACGGTTATGACGCCGCGCGGGCAGCGGATCAAGCTTACGTGAACCGACCCGGCATTGCGCCCGGACGCCCCGGCGTCCAGAATGGCGCAAAAAGAACCGAGGGATGAGGCAGATGCGTCGGAATGTTCTGAAACTCTTGCTTGGCGGGGCCAGCATGCTGGCGATTGCGGGCTGCGCGACTGCGCCGCCTTCGAAATTCAGGACCTATCGCGGCCCGCAGGTGACGCGGATCGATGTCCATAAATCGCGCCGGGTGATGACCTTCTTTTCCGGTGGCCAGA
>JAUNTV010000111.1 GCA_030538515.1 Paracoccus sp. (in: a-proteobacteria) | reverse complement strand
CGCCCCCGCCCGGCGATCCCGCGCCCCCGCCCGGCGATGCGGAGGGCTAGGCCATGGCCGCGCCCGTCATCCCAGGCGATGATCCCCATGTCCCGGTGCTGATCGCGCCCCTGATCCGTGCCGTGGCGCCCGTGGGCGGCACCTGGATCGATGGCACTTTCGGGGCGGGCGGCTATACGCGCGCGCTGCTGGCGGCGGGGGCTGAAAAGGTCATCGCCATCGATCGCGACCCCAGTGTTTTCGCCATGGCGTCAGGCTGGGCGGGTGATTACGGCAACCGGCTGGTTCTGGCGCCGGGGACGTTCTCGGACATGGATGCGCTGGCGGGCGGCCCGGTCGACGGGGTGGTGCTGGATCTGGGCGTCAGTTCCATGCAGCTTGACCAGCCCGAGCGCGGGTTTTCCTTTCTGCGCGACGGTCCGCTGGACATGCGCATGGGCAATGACGGACCCAGTGCCGCCGATCTGCTGAACTCTGCCGACGAAGGCCGCATCGCCGATGTGCTTTACCATTTCGGCGAAGAGCGCGCCTCGCGGCGCATCGCGCGCGCCATCGTGGCCGCCCGCCCGCTGACCGGCACGACGCAACTGGCCGAGGTGGTGGCCGGCCAGCTTCCCCGCCCCAAACCGGGCCAGAGCCACCCCGCCACGCGCAGCTTTCAGGCGATCCGCATCTGGGTGAACGACGAATTCGGCCAGCTTGCGCAGGGGCTGGCGGCGGCGGAACGCGTGCTGAAGCCCGGCGGCAGGCTGGCGGTGGTCAGCTTTCATTCGCTTGAGGACCGGGTGGTCAAGCGTTTCCTGCAATCGCGCGCGGCGACGGCGGGGGGCGGGTCGCGCCATCAGCCCGCAGCGCGGGTGGATGCGCCGACCTTCACCCAGCCTTTCCGGCGCGCCATCGGCGCGGATGGCGACGAACTGGCCCGCAACCCGCGCGCGCGCAGCGCCTATCTGCGCCTTGGCATCCGCACCGATGCGCCCGCCCGCCCGCTTGATCCTGACGCCATCGCCATGCCGCAGGTGCCGCAGAAAGGTGCCCGGCGATGAGATCGGTTCTGTTCCTGCTGATCGCCATGGTGGTCATGTCGCTGGCCTTCTGGGCGTATCGTGAGAATTACCGCACGCAGGATGCGCTGAACCGCATGGAAAGCGTGCAGCGTGACATTGCCGGCCTGCGTGAACAACTGGTCGTTCTGCGCGCGGAATGGGCCTATCTGAACCGCCCGGCGCGGCTGCGCGAACTGGTGGCGCTGAATGCTGCGCGGCTGGAGCTTGGGCCGATCACCTCGGATCAGTTCGTGGGCAGCCGCAAGATCGGCTATCCGCCGCCGCCCGTGCCCTCGCCCCCGCGCCGCCCCGAGAATTTCGTGCCCCCCGGCGAGGGGGCGATCACCGATCAAGACCTCAGCCCGTCCGAGCAGGAGACGCCCCGATGATCCGCAAACCCCTTCGCCCGCTTGCCCGGATCCTGCGCGCCCGCGAGACCGGGCAGGACCCCGACCAGATCGAGGCCGAAAACCGCGCCGAACGCCATGCCGAGATCCAGAACCGTGCGCGCAGGCGCGCCGAAGGGCGGCTGGTGTTCATGGCGCTTGGCTTCGTGGCGGCCTTCGGGCTGGTCGGGGTGCGCATGGGGGCGCTTGCGGCCTCCAGCCCGGCCGAGCCGCGCGCCCATGCCAGCAGCGCCCAGATCATCAGCCAGCGCGCCGATATCACCGACCGCAAGGGGCGGGTGCTGGCCACGAACATGCTGACCCACAGCCTTTATGCGCAGCCCAATCAGATGGTCGATCCGCAGAATGCCGCCGATCAGCTGGCCCGGATCTTCCCCGATCTCGATCACGAAAGGCTGGTCAAGGATTTCACCGACCCCAAGCGCAAGTTCCTGTGGGTGAAGCGCAAGCTCAGCCCCGAACAGATGCAGGCCGTCCATGACATCGGCGAGCCGGGCCTGCTGTTCGGCCCGCGCGAGATGCGGCTTTACCCCAACGGGCGGCTGGCCAGCCATATCCTCGGCGGGTCGGGTTTCGGGGCCGAGGGGGTGAACTCTGCCGAGGTGATCGGCGTGGCCGGGGTGGAACGCGCCTTCGACGGCTGGCTGCGCAACCCCGCCAATGAGGGCGCGCCGCTGACGCTTTCCATCGACCTGACCGCGCAATCGGCCATGGAAGAAGTGCTGAACGCAGGCCTGCGCCGCATGAATGCCAAGGGTGCCGCAGGCGTGTTGATGGAAATCGAGACAGGCGAGATCATCGCCATGGCTAGCCTGCCCGATTTCGACCCCAATGACCGGCCCCGCCCGGCGCTGAAGGGCGATCCTTCTGACAGCCCCCTGTTCAACCGCGTGGTGCAGGGCCAGTATGAGCTTGGTTCGACCTTCAAGATCTTCCCGGTGGCGCAGGCGATGGACCTGAAGCTGGTCAACCCCAACACCCATATCAACACCACCACCCCGATGAAGATCGGCAAATACAGCATCCGCGATTATCACAATTACGGGGCCAGCCTGTCGGTTTCGGATATCATCGTGAAATCCTCGAACGTGGGCACGGTCAGGATCGCGCAGATGGTGGGCGTGGAGCGTCAGCGTGATTTCCTTGAAAAGCTTGGCTTTTTCGAAGCCACCAGCATCGAGATGGTCGAAGGCCCGACCGGCAAGCCGCTGGTGCCGCAACGCTGGCCGGCGGTGACGGCGGCGACGGTCAGCTTCGGGCACGGGCTGGCGGCCAGCCCGCTGCATCTGGCGGCGGCCTATGCGACGCTGGCCAATGACGGGCGCCGCGTCACGCCGACCCTTGTGCATGGCAAGCGCAGCCCGCGGGGCGAGCAGCTGATCTCGGCCCAGGCGGCCGATCTGTCGCTGAAGATGCTGCGCGATGTGGTGACGCGCGGCACCGCGCGTTCGGGCAATGTCGATGGCTATGAGATCGCCGGAAAGACCGGCACCGCCGACAAGCCGCGTCCGGGCGGGGGCTATTACAGCAACAAGGTGGTGGCGAATTTCGCGGCCGTCTTCCCCTATAGCGACCCGAAATATGTCCTTGTGGTGACGCTGGATGAACCGACCGGCCAGCTTGGCGGGGGCGAATCGCGCGTGGCGGGGGCGACGGCGGTGCCGGTGGCGGCCGACCTGATCCGGCGGCTGGGGCCGATTCTGGGCCTGCGCCCGGTGGGTCTGAGCACGCTTCCCGACATTGAAGCGCCCCCCTCTTCCACGGTAAAGGTCGCCGCGAACGAGCTATGAGGCAAGCATGAGTGAAGCGGTCAAGCGCCTGTCCCGGTTGGGGCTGAAGGCCATCGGCGGCCATGATCCCGAGATCACCGGCATCTCGACCGACAGCCGGACGGTCAGGCCGGGGCATCTATTCGCGGCCCTGCCGGGATCGGCGATCCATGGCGGCGAATTCATCCCCTATGCGCTGCGCATGGAAGCCGCCGCGATCCTGACCGATGCGGCGGGCGCGGCGCTTGCGGTGGATGCGCTAAGGGGCTGGACCGGGGCGCTTGTGGTTGCCGAAGATCCGCGCCAGGCGCTGGCGGGGGCGGCGGCGCTTTGGTTCGGTGGCCAGCCCGAGAAGGTCGTGGCGGTGACGGGCACGTCCGGCAAGACCTCGGTGGCCAGCTTCACCCGCCAGATCTGGCAGAGCCTTGGCCATAAGGCGATCAGCCTTGGCACCATGGGGGTCGAGGGCGATTACGAGGCCAGGCTTGCCCATACCACGCCCGAGCCGGTGACGCTGCACCGCATCCTTGCCGCCGCAGCCGAGGCGGGCGTCACCAATGTCGCCATGGAGGCATCCAGCCACGGCCTTGATCAGCGCCGCCTTGACGGGGTGCGCCTGATGGCCGGGGCGTTTACGAATTTCAGCCAGGATCATCTGGATTATCACGCCGGCTTCGACGAATATTTCGCCGCCAAGGCGCTGCTGTTCAGCCATATCCTTGAAGCGGGCGACGGCGCGGTGATCAATATCGACAGCGAGCGCGGCCGCCAGATGGCCGATATCGCGCGCGATCACGACCTGATCCTGACCACCATCGGGCAGGCCGAGGGCGCGGATTTCCGCATCCTCGGGCAGCGTTACGATGCGACGGGGCAGGAATTGCGCTTCAGCCATCAGGGGCAGGCCTATCTGGTGCGGCTGGCGCTGATCGGCGGTTTTCAGGCTGAAAACGTGCTGGCGGCGGCGGGGCTTGCCATTGCCTCGGGCGATGATGCGGGGGCTGTGATCGCGGCGCTTCCCCATCTGCAAACCGTGCGCGGGCGCATGCAGCTTGTCGCGCAGCGCGAGAACGGCGCGGCGGTGTTCGTCGATTACGCCCATAAGCCCGGCGCGGTGGTGGCGGCGCTGAAATCGCTGCGGCCCCATGTCATGGGCCGGATCGTGGTGGTTCTGGGCGCGGGCGGTGATCGCGACCGGGGCAAGCGGCCCCTGATGGGGCAGGCCGCGCGCGATCACGCCGATCTGGTCTATATCACCGATGACAACCCAAGGACCGAAGATCCCGCCACCATCCGCGCCGGGGTCATGGCCGGTGCCGGACCCGACGCCATCGAGATCGGCGACCGGGCCGAGGCGATCCTGCGCGCCGTCGACGCGCTTGAGCCGGGCGATGCGCTGCTGATCGCGGGCAAGGGCCATGAGACCGGGCAGATCATCGGCACGGATGTGTTTCCCTTTGACGATGCGGAACAGGCCTCGGTCGCGGTGGCGGCTCTGGACGGGAAAATCTGATGGCGCTTTGGACATCCGGGGATGCGGCGCGGGCCACGGGCGGGCGGGTCACGCAGCCCTGGCAGGCGGATGGCGTTTCCATCGACACCCGCACGATCCGGCCGGGCGATCTGTTCGTGGCCCTGCAAGCCGCGCGTGACGGCCATGATTTCGTCGCGCAGGCGCTGGAAAAGGGGGCGGCGGCAGCGCTTGTCAGCCGCGTGCCGGAAGGGGTGGCGGCGGATGCGCCCTTGCTGATCGTCCCCGATGTGCTGGCGGGGCTGGGGGCCCTTGGCCGCGCCGGGCGCGCCCGCATGTCGGGCAAAGTCGTGGGCGTTACGGGGTCCGTGGGCAAGACCTCGACCAAGGAAATGCTGCGCGCGGCACTGGCCGGGCAAGGCCGCGTTCACGCCGCCGAGGCATCCTATAACAACCATTGGGGCGTGCCGCTGACGCTGGCGCGCATGCCCGCCGACAGCGATTTCGCCATTATCGAGATCGGGATGAGCAACCCCGGCGAGATCGCGCCGCTTGCGAAGCTGGCACGCCCCCATGCGGCGCTGATCACCACCATTGCCGCCGCCCATATCGGGGCATTCGGCCATCTGGACGGGATCGCGCGCGAAAAAGCGACGATCTTTCAGGGTCTTGTGACCGGGGGCGCGGCGATCATTCCCACCGGGCTTTCGACCACGCCCATTCTGCGGCAGGCCGCCGATGATGCGGGCGCGCCGATCCTGTCCTTCGGCCCGGAAGGGGAAGTCCGGCTGATCTCATCCGAAGCGGATGGCGGCACTTTGCGCCTGCGCGCCGTGCTGGCGGGCAAGCCGATCAATCTTGCCCTGCGCTCTGTCGGGCCGCATTTCGCGGAAAACGCCATGGGCGTTCTGGCCACCATCAGCGCCATCGGCGCCGATGTGATCGAGGCGGCGAAAGGGCTTGGCGACTGGCTGCCCCCGCAAGGGCGCGGCGCGGTCGAGGATCTGGGCCATATCCGGCTGATCGACGATGCGTTCAACGCCAATCCCGCATCGATGCGCGCCGGTCTGGGCACGCTGGCGCGCCTGCCGGGCGCGCGGCGGGTGGCGATTCTGGGCGATATGCTGGAACTGGGCACGGATGAGGCCGCCGCCCATCGCGCGCTTGCCGATGATCCGGCCATGCCTTCGGTCGATCTGGTCCATTGCGCGGGCCCGCTGATGCGCCACCTGCATGACGCCCTGCCAGAGACGAAGCGCGGGCTTTGGTCGGAATCCGCCGATGTTCTGGCAAGCCGGCTGGACGAAATGCTGCGCAGCGGCGATACGGTCCTCATCAAAGGCTCGAAAGGGTCCTATGTCAGCCGCGTCGTGACGGCATTGCGCAATGCTGCATCGGCGGCTGGAAAAGAAGAAACGGGAACGTAGGACATGCTTTACTGGCTGTATGAAATCACGGGTGGCGAAGGCCCGTTCAACCTGTTTCGCTATATCACCTTCCGCGCTGGCGGGGCCTTCTTCACCGCGCTGATCTTCGCCTTCCTGTTCGGGCGCCCGCTGATCGAATATCTGCGCCGCGCCCAGAAGAAGGGCCAGCCCATTCGCGATGACGGCCCCGAAACCCATTTCGCCAAGGCGGGCACGCCGACCATGGGCGGTATCCTGATCCTTTCGGCGCTGCTGGTGGGCACGCTGCTTTGGGCGCGGTTGTCGAACGGCTATATCTGGATCGTGCTGATGGTGACTTACGGCTATGCCGCCATCGGCTTCGCGGATGATTTCGCCAAGGTCTCGAAACATAACACCAGGGGCGTTTCGGGCCGGGTGCGCATGGCGCTTGGCTTCGGGCTGGCGCTGATCGCGGTGATCTGGACGATGTATCTGCACCCCGATGCGCTGACCGGGCGGCTGGCGTTCCCCTTCTTCAAGGATGCGCTGCTGAACCTGTCGATCCTGTTCGTGCCATTCGCGATGATCGTCATCGTGGGCGCGGCCAATGCGGTGAACCTGACCGACGGGCTGGACGGGCTGGCGATCATGCCGGTGATGATCGCGGCCACCAGTTTCGGGGTGATCGCCTATATGGTGGGTAACGCGAATTTCGCCAATTATCTGGGCGTGCATGGTGTGCCCGGCGCGGGTGAGCTGGTGATCTTCGTCGCCGCCCTGATCGGCGGGGGCCTGGGTTTTCTGTGGTATAACGCGCCGCCCGCAGCGGTGTTCATGGGCGATACCGGCAGCCTTGCGCTTGGCGGCGCGCTTGGCGCCATCGCCGTCGTCACCAAGCACGAGATCGTTCTGGCCATCGTCGGCGGGCTTTTCGTGGTCGAGGCGCTTTCGGTCATCATTCAGGTGCTTTACTTCAAGCGCACCGGCAAGCGCGTCTTCCTGATGGCCCCGATCCACCACCATTTCGAGAAGAAGGGCTGGAAGGAAAGCCAGATCGTGATCCGCTTCTGGATCATCGCACTGGTGCTGGCGCTGATCGGGCTGTCGACGCTGAAGCTGCGGTAAACATGACCACGCAGCCCCCGCCCGCCGCGCCGAATGCCGAAGGCGCGCCGCCTTCTTCGCCCGAAGTCACGGCAGAGCCACCGCGTCTTCCCGATGCCCCCCATCCACGACTTCGAAAGGAAGAGCTGGACGGGGAACCGCTTCTTGACCCGCGCCTTCGTGCTGGCGCTGATCGGGTTGGTGCCGGGGTGCTGGCCGGGTCTGTGTTCGACCTGATCTATCACATCGTGACGGATGCGGGGCTGGCGATCTTCTTCGCCAGCATGTTCTTTGTGGGGGCTATAGACGTGCTGTCTTTGCCTGCGTGGATGAACGGGATGCTGATGATCACCGGAACGGCGGGTTTTGCCGTCGCGCTTTTGCATTTTGGTCTGCGCATTCCGCGCGAGGCGACCGATGCCTTGGATGGTCTGCGTAGCCATGGCACGTTGCGGGCGAAGATCCTGGCCGGGGTTGCTGGCCTTTTCATGCTCGGGTTTCTGGCAATGGTGCTTTTTATCGTCATCATTTATCCTGTGGCCGAGATATCACGGCAGTTACGAGGGTAGCCTCGATTCTGGATATTCCTGTCCCACCATGACCTGTAAGGAGCCTGCCACATGATCCCCGTCCTAGGCGTCTCCAACCAGACCATCGCCGTCCTGGGCCTTGGCCGTTCCGGCAGGGCCACGGTGGCCGCGTTGCAGGCGGGCGGCGCGCGGGTCGTCGTCTGGGATGACGGGCAGGAAGCCCGCATGGCCGCCGAGGCCGAGGGGCTGGAGGTCCGCGACCTGACCCGCGGTGATGCCTGGCAGGGGATCAGCGCGCTGATCACCTC
>JAUNTV010000110.1 GCA_030538515.1 Paracoccus sp. (in: a-proteobacteria) | reverse complement strand
CGGCAACCGGATCATCGGCGAAGCCTTCGCCGGGCAGCAGGCTGAGCCGCGCTTTCGGGAAATCGCCGCCCTCCTGCTGCGCGGCACCGATCTGATCGATGGCCGACAGCCGGTTGCGGGTAATGCGCGCGCCCGCATCGGCCATTTGGGATTCAAGCGCGCGATACCAGCCCGGATCGGTGATCTGATCACGCAGCAGCCGGTTACGTTCCCGCATGGCCTTGTCATAGTCCAGTGCTGCCCCGGCATGGTCGGGAAAGAAGGAAAGCGTCACCCGGTCCAGAAAGCGGCGGCGGCCTTCGGGCGCGTCAGACCACAGCCGGTCCATGGCGGGCGTCAGCCAGATCAGCCGCAGCATCGCCCCAAGCGCCAGTTGCGGCGCGGGCTTGTCATTCACCGAAAGCGTGCGCCCCGCCCCCGGCAGGGCCGAGGTCTCGACCTGCTGGCCCGCCAGTTCCGCCCTGATCCGCCAGCCCGCGCCCACGCCCTGACGCGCCTGATCGCCGGGCGGCGCGCCCCGCATCCCGCGCCCCGGTGCCAGCATGGACACGGCTTCAAGCACATTGGTCTTGCCCGATCCGTTCGGCCCGAAAAGCGCCACGGGCCTGGCATCCAGCACCAGATCCAGCCGCGACCAGGAACGAAACTGCGAGAGCGTCAGCCGCGACAGGCTCACACGCGCATCGGCATGACGACATAAACCGCCGAGGCGTCGCTGCCTTCACGGATCAGCGCCGCATCGCCCGCGCCGTTGAACATGAACACCGCGTTTTCGCGGTCAACCTGCGCGGCGATTTCCTGCAAATATTTGGCGTTGAAGCCGATTTCCAGCGGGTCGTCGCCGTAGGCCACGGCCAGTTCCTCATCCGCGGTGCCGGCATCGGGCGCGTTCACCGACAAAACCAGCCGGTCCATTTCCAGCGCCAGCTTCACCGCGCGCGAACGCTCGCTGCTGACGGTGGCCACGCGGTCGACGGCGCGGGCGAAATCCTTGGCGTCGACCTCCATCTTGCGGGTGTTTCCGGCGGGGATGACGCGGGTGTAATCGGGAAATGTCCCGTCGATCACCTTCGAGGTCAGCGTGATCGTGGGCGTGGCAAAGCGGATCTTGGTTTCGCTGACGGAAACGGCGATCTCGGCCTCGTCATCATCCAGAAGCTTGCGCAATTCGGCCACGGTCTTCTTGGGCACGATCACGCCGGGCATCTCGCCCGCCCCTTCGGGCAGGGGCGCATCGATCCGCGCCAGACGGTGCCCGTCGGTCGCCACGCAGCGCAGCACCGCGCCATCCTCGCCCTGCGAGACATGCATATAGACGCCGTTCAGGTAATAGCGCGTCTCTTCGTTCGAGATGGCGAATTTCGACTTGTCGAACAGCCGGCGCAGCACCGGCGAGGGGGCGGCGAAATTGGCGCTGTATTCCGCATTCGCCATGACCGGGAAATCCTGCACCGGCAGCGTCGCCAGCGTGAAATTCGAACGCCCCGCCTGCACGCTCAGCCGGTCGCTGGCGGGGTCCACGGACAGGGTGACAAGCGCACCATCGGGCAGCTTGCGGGCGATTTCGTTCAGCATCTGCGCCGAAACCGTGGTCGCGCCGGGGCGTTCGACATGGGCGGTGGCGCGGTCCACGACCTCGGTATCAAGGTCGGTGGCGCGGAAGCTGACGCCATCGGGCGTGGCCTCGATCTGGACATTGGCCAGGATCGGGATGGTGTGGCGACGCTCCACGACCGAGCCTGCTTGCGCCACCGCTTTCACCAGATCGGCCCGTTCGATCGAGAATTTCATCCTGCTACCCCTGATGCGCAGCCGCTGCCGCGCGATTGATTAAGACGCCCCGGCCCACCGGCTGCTGCGCCGAATGTCAATAAAAACGCGCCCGGAATCAAGCCTTGGCGATCATGCCTCAAGCGCGCGGCGCAAAAGCTGCACATCCTCGGCCAATCCGTGATCCTCGACGCAGAGTTCCTCGATCTTGCGCACGCCATGCATGATGGTGGTGTGATCGCGCCCGCCGAAGCGCCGCCCGATCTCTGGCAGGCTGCGCGTGGTCATATGCTTGGCCAGATACATCGCCACCTGGCGGGGCCGCGCGATGATGCGCATGCGCTTCTGGCCGACCAGATCGGCCAGCTTGATATTGTAATGTTCGGCCACGCGGCGCTGGATATCCTCGACCGACAGCTTGCGATCGGACGAGCGCAGGATATCGGCAAGGCAATCCTGCGTCAGTTCCATGTTGATCGGGCGACCCACCAGGCTGGCAAAGGCGAAAAGCCGCTGCAACGCGCCTTCCAGCACCCGCACGTTCGAGGTGATGCGATGGGCCAGAAATTCCAGCACGCCCGGCTCGATGCACAGGCCCGCATATTGGGCGCGGAAGGCATCGGTCTTGGATTGCAGGATGCCAAGGCGAAGCTCGTAATCGGTCGGGTGCAGGTCCACCACCAGCCCGCATTGCAGGCGCGACTTGATGCGTTCCTCAAGATCCTTGATCTCGCCCGGCGCGCGGTCGGCGGAAATCACGATCTGCTTGCCCTGATCGACAAGCGCGTTGAACGTGTGGAAGAATTCTTCCTGCGTCGATTCCTTGCCGGCGATGAACTGCACGTCATCGACCATCAGCACCTCGACCGTGCGGAACATTTCCTTGAAATCCATGACGGTGCGTTCGCGCAGGGCCTGAACGAAGCGATACATGAACTGTTCGGCCGACAGATAAAGCACGCGCGCCTCGGGGCGGCGGGCGCGGATATCGCTGGCGATGGCGTGCATCAGATGGGTCTTGCCCAGCCCCACGCCGCCATAAAGAAACAGCGGGTTGAAGGTGACGGGCCCGCCTTCGGCGACGCGGCGGGCGGCGGCATGGGCAAGCTCATTGGGCTTGCCGACCACGAAATTGTCGAAGGTGAAGCGCGCATCGAGCGGGGCCGAGACATCATGATCCGCCGCCTGACGCGGGGCGGCGGCACTCGCCGCGCGCGGTCCCGGCTTTTTCGCCCGAGGGGCCGAGACCTGGAAGCTGAGCCGCGCGACCGGGCTGCCCGCCGCGATCAGCGCATCACGAATCGCATCGGCATAATGGCGCTGCACCCATTCCGAGATGAAGCGCGTGGGCGCGGTGATGCGCGCCTCGTCGCCGGTGATGGCACCGAGTTCCAGCGGCGCGATCCAGGCCGTGTGATTATTGCCCCCGATCCGCTCCTGAAGTGCGTTGCTGGCCCGATTCCAAAGCTCTTTCATTATGGCTTCTCTTTGTCTTGTCCCCGGTTCCGGCCGCGAAGCGGCGCGGGCGAAACACCACGCATCAGGGGCAGACATGTCAGGGCCATCAGGCGAAAGCCGCCCGACCCGGACATCACGCACCACCTGCGCAAAGGGGTGGCAGCCCCCTTGCGCATGCGGCACCAGACCGTGTTTCGGTCTTGTTTTTGAACTGCATCACGATTCGGTGGCAGACCGAATCTCGTGCAACTTCCCCCAAGGCGACGTGAATCGCCTGGTGACGTTAGACGCTCTTGTCGGGGGGTCGCAACCGATCTTCGCGCTTGACAGAAAGATCGCCCCCGCGAATCCCCCGGCCCCGTCACAAAGCCTTCGCAAAACCAGAGGCTTGCCGCAATTTCTTGAAAATCAAGCATCTTCCATGCGACAAAAATGCAAAAGGGCGCATCCGAAGATGCGCCCTCACTTGATTTCGGGTCATGATCTGCGGCACTGGCGCGCGCAGAATCAGCCGGGCTTACTGCGCGCCGACGGCCTTCACACGCGCCGCAAGACGCGAGATTTTCCGCGAGGCGGTGTTCTTGTGGTAAACGCCCTTGGTCACGCCGCGCATGAGTTCGGGCTGAGCCGCGCGAAGCGCCGCTTGCGCCGCATCGGCATCGCCCGAGGCGATCGCTTCCTCGACCTTGCGCAAGAAGGTGCGGATGCGCGAACGGCGGGCTTTGTTGACTTCGGTGCGGCGCTCGATCTGGCGGGCGCGTTTCTTGGATTGGGGCGTATTGGCCATGGGTGCGGTCCTGTCTGTCTGACGTATCTTGATCTCGGTCGCGCGAAAGCCCCATGGCACCGCCCGAATCGGACGGTCATGATTCTTGCCAAAGCGGGCCCACGCGCATGTAAGGCCGGGCCTATACAGGCACGGGCCGCGAAAGCCAAGCGAAATCAGCGGTCGCGGAACTGCGGTTCGCGCTTTTCAAGGAAAGCGGCCATGCCTTCTTTCTGATCCTCGGTCGAGAACAGGGCGTGGAAGACGCGCCGCTCGAACAGCAGCCCTTCGCGCAGGGTGGTTTCCTGGCTGCGATTGACGCATTCCTTGGCGGCCTTGACGGCGACCTGCGATTTCTCGGCGATCTTGCGGGCGACGGCCATGGTCTCGGGGATCAGCTTGGCGGCGGGCACGACGCGGCTGACAAGGCCCGCGCGCTCGGCCTCTTCGGCATCCATGAAGCGCCCGCTGAGAATCATGTCCATCGCCTTCGACTTGCCCACCGCGCGGGTCAGACGCTGCGTGCCGCCGATGCCGGGGACCACGCCAAGGTTGATCTCGGGCTGGCCGAATTTCGCATTATCGGCGGCAATGATGAAATCGCACGCCATGGCCAGTTCCGCGCCCCCGCCAAGCGCATAGCCCGCGACGGCGGCGATGACCGGCTTGCGGATGGCCGAAATCGCGTCCGGGCCGGCCCCGAACAGATCGGCGTTGAACACCTCGGCAAAGGTCTTTTCCGACATTTCCTTGATATCGGCCCCGGCGGCAAAGGCCTTCTCGCTGCCAGTGATGACGATGCAGCGCACCTTGTCATTGCGGTCGGCATCGGCCAGTGCCGCCGTCAGCTCACCCAGCAGATGACTGTTGAGCGCGTTCATCGCATCGGGTCGGTTCAGCCGGATCAGGGCGATATAGTCGCTGATCTCGACATTGATGGTCTGGTAAGCCATGGCGGTCCCCTGCCGGTTTCGGACCGGCCCCTCCTAGCAAAGCCGTGCGCCGCTGGCCAGCGTTTCAGCGCTGGCAGACCGGGCACCAGAAGCTGGAGCGCGCCGATTGCACGATGCGCCGGATCTGGCCCGTGCAGCCCGGACGGGGACAGGCCGCGCCCTCGCGCCCGTAAACGCGGAAACTGTGCTGGAAATAGCCAAGCTCGCCATTGGCCTGACGGTGATCGCGCAGGGATGAGCCGCCGGCGGCGATGGCCTCAAGCAGCACATCCTTGATATGGCGGGCCAAATCATCCAGCCGCGCGCGCGATATCCGCCCCCCTGCCCGGCGCGGGTCGATGCCCGCGCGGTGCAGCGCCTCGGAGACATAGATATTGCCAAGCCCGGCCACGATGCGCTGATCCAGCAGCAGCGCCTTGACCGGGGCCTTGCGCCCGGCAAAGGCATCAACCAGCACGGTGCCGGTGAAATCATCGCCCAAAGGTTCCGGCCCCAGCCCGTCCAGCAGGGCCGAGCGGTCGTCGCGGATCAGATCGACCATGCCGAATCGGCGCGCGTCGTTCAGGGTGACGCGGCTGCCCGCGCCGGTTTCGAAGACCACGTGATCATGGCGCGGCAGGATCGCGGGGTCGCGGTGAAAGCCCGCCGTCGCCGCCCCTTCGATCAGCAGCCGCCCCGACATGCCCAGATGGATCAGCACCGAGGCATCCCGGTCCAGATCCAGCAGCACATATTTCGACCGCCTGCGCAGCCCGGTCACGGTGGCACCCGTCGTCACCTGCACCAGATCGGGCGGGAATTTCCAGCGCAGCCCGTCGCGGTTCAGGACCAGCCGGGTGATGCGCTGCCCCTCCAGCACGGGCAGAAGACCGCGCCGGACGGTTTCGACTTCGGGCAGTTCTGGCATCTTCGTCGCTTTCGTCGCATTGTGGCCGCGCGGTTTCACCCTTAACTGTGCCCCCGAACCCAGAACGGCAAGAGCAATGAGCGACAGGCAGACCCATTTCGGCTTTCAGACCGTGGACGAGGACGCAAAGCCCGGCCTTGTCCATGGCGTGTTTTCGCGGGTGGCCTCGCGTTATGATGTGATGAACGACCTGATGAGCGTGGGCATCCACCGGGTCTGGAAGAACGCCATGATGGACTGGCTGGCCCCGCGGAACGGCCAGCACCTGCTGGATGTGGCGGGCGGCACCGGCGATATCGCCTTCCGCTTCCTTGACCGCGCGCCCGGCGCGCGCGTCACCGTCTGCGACATGACCGAGCCGATGCTGATCGAGGGCCGCAAACGCGCCGAGGCCGAGGCCCTTGCCGACCGGCTTGGCTGGGTCACGGGTGACGCCATGGCGCTGCCCTTCGCCGATGCCAGCTTCGATCGCTACACGATCAGCTTCGGCATCCGCAACGTCACCCGCATCCCCGACGCGCTTGCGGAAGCTTACCGCGTGCTGCGCCCCGGCGGGCGGCTGATGGTGCTGGAATTCAGCCAGCTTCCGGTGCCGGTAATGCAATGGGCCTATGACCGCTACAGCTTCAACATCATCCCGGCGCTTGGCCAGATGGTGGCGAATGACCGCGACAGCTATCAATATCTGGTCGAATCCATCCGCCGCTTCCCCGATCAGGAAGCCTTCGCCGCCATGATCCGCGATGCCGGTTTCGGGCGGGTCCAGTATCGCAACCTGTCCATGGGGATCGCGGCGCTGCATTCGGGCTGGAAGCTGTAGGATGCGGGGGCCGCATAATATCTGGCGTCTGATCCGCACCGGTGCCACGTTCGAGCGCACGGGCGCGATGGGCGTGGCGCTGGATGCGATGGACGCGCCGCGCAATGTGCGACTGGCCGCGCGCGTGCTTGGCTGGCCCTTCCGCTGGCTTGGCTACAAGGGCGATCCCGCGCTGCCGCCGATCACGCGGGCGATCACCGCGCTTGGCCCGGCCTATATCAAATTCGGCCAGATCCTGTCGACGCGCCCCGATGTCGTGGGCGTCGAACTGGCCGACCAGCTTTCCTATCTGCAAGACCGGCTTCCGCCCTTCCCGACCGATCAGGCCGTCGCCATGATCGAGGCCGATCTGGGCCTGCCCCTGGATCAGCTTTTCAGCAGCTTTTCCGAACCTGTCGCCGCCGCATCCATCGCGCAGGTCCACCGCGCGCGCCGCGCCGATACCGGGGCCGAGGTCGCCGTGAAGGTGCTGCGCCCCAATATCGCCACGGCATTCTCGCGCGATATCGACGCATTCCATTTCGGCGCCGACATGATCGAGGCGATCTCGCCCGCCACGCGCCGGCTTCGCCCCAAGGACGTCGTGCAGCATTTCGCCGATACCGTCGCCGGAGAGCTTGACCTGCGGCTTGAAGCGGCCTCGGCCTCGCTTTTCGCGGAAAACACGCAGGACGACAGGAATTTTCAGGTGCCCCGCCCGCATTGGGTGCTGACCTCGCGCCGGGTGCTGACAAGCGATTGGGCCGAGGGCATCCCGCTTGGCGATGTGGCCGCGATCCGCGCAGCCGGTCACGACACCAGCCTTCTGGCCGAACGCATCCTGCAACTTTTCCTGGCCCATGCGCTGCGCGACGGCTTCTTTCACGGCGACATGCATCAGGGCAATCTGAAGGTCGCGCCCAATGGCGATCTGATCGCCTATGATTTCGGCATCATGGGCGAGATCGACGAATACACCCGCCGCATCTATGCCGAGATCCTGATGGGCTTCATCCGGCGCGATTACGACACATTGGCGCGGGTGCATTTCGAGGCGGGCTATGTGCCGCGGGACCGCGATCCAGCGGCGTTTTCGCGCGCGCTGCGTGCCGTGGGCGAACCCATTTTCGGGGCGGATGCCACGCGGATCTCGATGGCCAATCTTCTGGGCTATCTGTTCGAGGTGACGGAACGCTTCGGCATGCAGACCCGGACCGAACTGATCCTGCTGCAACGCACCATGGTCGTGGTGGAAGGGGTCGCGCGCTCGCTTGATCCGAACCTGAATATCTGGAACGCCGCCCGCCCCGTGGTCGAGGATTACATCAAGGCCAATCTTGGCCCGCGCGCGTTCCTGTCCGACAGTCGCCAGATCATGCAGACCCTGCACCGCGCCAT
>JAUNTV010000109.1 GCA_030538515.1 Paracoccus sp. (in: a-proteobacteria) | reverse complement strand
CCCGGGCGCGGAAAATCTGTTCTTCGAGGGTCGGCAGCAGGCTCATATTGAAACAAACTGAAACATTTCGCGCCCTGTCGACAAGACCGCGTGAGGATTTCGCAACATGGCTGGACGAAGCCGTCTGCGCAAGACAGCTTGCGATCAAACACCGTTATCGGAGGGAAAAACATGGCTGGCTTGAAGAAAATTCTGCTGGTGGACGATGAAGAGGATCTGCGCGAGGCCCTGGCCGAGCAACTTGTCGCGACCGAGGATTTCGACGTGTTCGAAGCCGGATCGGGTGCCGAGGCGGTCGAGAAATGCAAGGGCGCGATCTTCGATCTGGTGGTTCTGGACGTGGGCCTGCCCGACACCGACGGGCGCGAACTGTGCAAGCGGCTGCGCAAGCAGGGCGTGAAATGCCCCGTGGTCATGCTGACCGGGCATGACACCGATGCCGATACCATTCTGGGGCTGGATTCGGGGGCGAATGATTACATCACCAAGCCCTTCAAGTTCCCGGTTCTGCTGGCCCGCCTGCGCGCGCAGCTTCGCACGCATGAGCAATCCGAGGATGCGATCTTCCAGCTTGGCCCCTATACGTTCAAGCCCGCGGTCAAGATGCTGATCGACGAAAAGGACCGCAAGATCCGCCTGACCGAGAAGGAAACCAATATCCTGAAGTTCCTTTACCGTGCGCAGGACGGGGTGGTGGCGCGCGATGTGCTGCTGCACGAGGTCTGGGGCTATAATGCCGGCGTCACCACCCATACGCTGGAGACCCATATCTATCGCCTGCGCCAGAAGATCGAGCCGGACCCCTCGAACGCGCGGCTTCTGGTCACGGAAAGCGGCGGATACCGGCTGGTGGCGTGATTATCCCGGGAACCGGGGCGGGCTGGCGGTGTTAGCTGCGTGAAGCCCAGTGACCGGAGGATGCGGTCACGCCCCTCTCCCTCTCTCTTTGCCGACCCGGTTGGCCCCGGTATCCTGCCGGGGCCATTCTTCTTCCAGCCGGAGATAAGCAGGTGACGAAGGAAATCAGCCATATCCTTCTTCGCTGGCCGGATGCCTTGATCCCGCCGGACGAGCCGGCGTGCATCTGCTATGAGATCCGGGCCTCGGACGATGCCGTGATCCGCATGGTCGAGATATTTCCCGATGGCCGCATCCTGCGCAACAGCATCGCGCATGAGACGCGCAACGGCGATGATTGCCCCTCGCTGATCGAAGGCCCGGCGCAGGCGCTTCTTGCGGTTCGGCCCATCGGTGTGCTGACGCCCATGGCCTTCGAAAACCTGTGGCGGCAGGGAAACGACCGCCCGGTCTGGTTTCCCTGAGGGCGGGTTGCAGGGGCGCGTTCAGCCGATGGCGCGGTCACGGGTTTCGGTGCGCACCAGCAGCAGCGCGAGTGCTGCCAGAAGCAGCAGGGCCGCGAAGACCCCGATGGCGAAGGCGAAGCCCTTGGCGAAGGCGAAGGTCAGCAGCGTCGGCGCGAAAATCCCGCCAAGGCGCGCCACGGCGGATGCGGTGCCCATGCCGGTGCCGCGCAGGCTGGTCGGGTAAAGCTCGGGCGTGAAGGCGTAAAGCGCGCCCCAGCAGCCAAGCAGCGCGAAGCTCATCACGATGAGCGAGGCCGCGATCAGCGCGGGCGAAAGCGACAGCGTGAACAGGAAGCAGGCAAGCGCCGACAGGATCAGAAAGCCCATCAGCGTCGGCCTGCGGCCCCATTTTTCCACGCCGTAAGCCGCCAGCGCATAGCCCGGCACCTGCGCCAGCGCCAGGATGACCAGAAAGCCGTAACCGCGCACCCAGCCCATGCCCTCATTCGCAAGCCAGCCGGGCACCCAGACGAAAACCCCGTAATAGGATAGCGAGACCAGAAACCACACCGCCAGAACGCCGGTGGTGCGCCGGATCAGCGGGGCGTCGAAGATGGAACGCGGCGCGCCCTCGGGCGGGGTAACAAGGGTCAGTTGCGTGTCCGCAGGCAGGGGCGCGTGGCCATTGGCGCGCAGCACGCGGTTCACCACCGCCAGCGCTTTTTCGGGCTGGCCGGATTTCAGCAGGAACATCGGCGATTCCGGCACCCAGAAGCGCAAGAACACCCCCAGCAGCGCCGGAAGCGCGGCGATCAGGAAGATCCAGCGCCACGGGTCCGCCGCGCCCTGCGTGACGGTGATCCATGCGGTCAGCGCCACGACAATCGTGCCAAGCGCCCAGAAACCTTCCAGAATGACCAGCCAGCGGCCCCGGTTCTTCGGCGGCAGGAATTCGGCCATCATGGCGTAATCGACGGGCAGGGTGCCGCCCACCGCCACCCCGGTCAGGAAGCGCAGGATCAGCAATATCTCGAAACTGCCGGCAAAGACCGATGCCAGCCCGAAGACCGCATCCGCCAGCACCGTCAGCAGCAGCACATTGCGCCGCCCCAGCCGGTCAGCGACACGGCCGAAAGTAAAGGCACCCACGAACATGCCCAGAAAGAACAATGTCCCGACCTGAAGCGCCATGGCGCGTTCCAGCCCGAATGTGGCCATGATCGAGGGCGCGGCGAAGCCCACGGCGATGACCTGCATCGCATCCGCCGCCCAGACCAGCCCGAAGATCGCCAGAAGCCTGCGCTGAAAGCGGCCAGCGCCGCCCTTGGCCAGCGCCTCGTCGATGGTCATGCGCATGGTTTCGCCCCTCTGGTCAGCGGATAGGCTTTCTTAGCGCCCACGGCCTCTGGCGGGAAGGGAAGTATCGACAGAAAGCGAAACCGGGGCTAGGGTCCGGGCCGCGTCATCAGAAAGGCCGGTTCATGTTCACGATTGCCACCTGGAATATCAACTCGGTCCGTCTGCGCGCCGGTCTGGTCGAGCGCCTTCTGCGCGAGGAAGCGCCCGATATCCTGTGCCTGCAAGAGATCAAATCCCCCGTCGACAAGGTGCCGCTGGAAGGTTTCGCGGCGCTTGGCTACCGCTACATGGTGGCGCGCGGGCAAAAGGGCTATAATGGCGTGGCGATCCTGTCGCGTCTGCCGATCACCGATCACGGCGACCGCGATTATGCGGGGCTTGGCCATGCGCGTCATGTCGCGGCGCGGCTGGAAAACGGGGTGGTGATCCATAATTTCTATGTCCCCGCAGGCGGCGATATCCCCGACCGCGAGCAGAATATCAAATTCGGCCAGAAGCTGGATTTCCTGACCGAGATGCGCGACGCCTTCCACGCCGACCGGCCCGAGCGCGCGATTCTGGTCGGTGATCTGAACATCGCCCCGCGCGAAGATGACGTCTGGAACCACAAGGCGCTGCTGAAGATCGTCAGCCACACCCCGATCGAGGTCGAGCATCTCGGTGCCGCGCAGGATGCGGGGGCATGGGTCGATATCACGCGCAAGGATATCCCCGAAGGCAGGCTTTATAGCTGGTGGTCCTATCGCGCGCGCGACTGGGACGCCGCCGACAAGGGGCGGCGGCTGGATCACATCTGGGCCACCCCCGATATCGCGAATGCCGCGCATGACAGCCGCATCCTGCGCCCGGTGCGCGGCTGGGAGGGGCCAAGCGATCATGTGCCGGTGCTGGCATGCTTCGATCTTTGACCCCGGCGCACGCCATCGCGCAGAAAGGCCAGCCCATGGCACCGAATCCCATGATCCCCTTTCGCACGCGCCCCAGCCCTGAGCAGGTATCGGCAATGCGCGACGACGGCACGATCCCGCAGGTCAAGCCGCGTGAAATCCCGGTGCTGATCGCCTCATACCGCGATATCCTGCCGGTCTGGCCGCGATCCAGCCCGATCTTCCAACCCCATGAATTCGCCTATTTCTTTGGCTTCGACGAAAACGGACCCCTGCCCGAACCCTTCGGCAGCGACGCGCTGACAAGCGCCAGTATCAAGGCCCGCCGCAAGCTTCTGACGCAGATCAACGCCTATACCAGCATGCCCGGTCAGCGCGACAAGGCGGCGCGTTTTCTGCCCTTCACGCCCGAGGCCCCGCGCCTGCTGGCGGTGCTGCGCCATGGGGGTTACGGTGCCTCGCAATATTACCGGCCCGGCGATATGCCGTGGCATCTGTCCTTCTGGGGCGTGGTGATGATCCTGCTGCAATCGCCCGAAACCCGCACGGCGCTTCTGGACGATATGATCGGGGGCGGCGCGCCCATGCCCGCGCGGGATGATTACATCGCCTTGCTGGACAAGGCCGTCCACACCATCCTGCCCGATGTCCCTGCGGATGAGGCGGGCTTTCACGCCCATGCCGCCCGGCTGGCCCGGATACGCCATGACCGCTGGCAGGCGGGCGAGGTCAGCGCCTTTTGCGCAGACCTTGGGCTGGATGCCGGGCCGGATGACGACTGGCTGATCCATGTGATGATCCGCAATGCCTCTGGCGAGCAGATGAATCTGGCGATCCGGCCCCACCCGGATTTCCCCTGGGATGTGCACATCCTCGGCGATGGCGGGCAATACGGCGAACGGGCCGGGGGGGTCAGCCAGAACGACCGCGCGCTTCCCCCGGTCGGGCGGCTGGCGAACCTTCCGGCATGGCTTGCCGCGCAAGGGGGGTGGGATCTCGCCGGGGCCCATTACGGCACCGGGCGCAGGCGGAATTGGATCGCGCCGCTGAGGCGCTGGCTGACGGGCGGGGCTTAAGTTGACCGGTTGCCCTTCCCCTTGTCCGCGCCGCATCCCATATATTGGCACAAACCGATCAAAGAGGATTTCCGATGCTTTTGGGTGAGGGTGCGGCGGCACCGCAGACGGGCGATTTCATCAAGGACGTGACCGAGGCCGATTTCATGACCGAAGTGGTCGAGAAGTCGATGGATGTGCCGGTCATCGTCGATTTCTGGGCGCCCTGGTGCGGGCCTTGCAAGACACTTGGCCCCGCGCTGGAAGCCGAGGTCGCGCGCGTCAAGGGTCGCGTCGTCATGGCCAAGGTCAATGTCGATGAAAACCAGATGATCGCCGCGCAATTGCGCGTGCAGTCGATCCCCACCGTTTACGCCTTCTACAAGGGCCAGCCCGTCGATGCGTTTCAGGGCGCGCTGCCGGCTGGCGAGCTGAAGAAATTCGTCGAAAAGCTGACTGCGCTTTCGGGCGATGACGGCGGGCTGGCCGAGGCGCTGGAAGCGGCCGAGGCGATGCTGGCTGAGGGCGCCTTCGACGATGCCGCCGAAACCTTCGAGGCCATCATCGGCGAGGAACCCGAAAACCCGCAAGCCTGGGGCGGCTGGGTTCGCGCGCTTCTGGCAGGTGGCCGGGCCGGGGATGCCGAGGCCGCGCTGAACGCTGTGCCCGCCGCCATCGCCTCTGCCGCCCCGGTCGAGGCCGCGCGCGCGCAACTGGCACTGGCGCGTCAGGCAGAAAACGCAGGCCCCCTTGACGATCTGCGCGCGCGGGTGGATGCCGATCCCGCCGATCAGCAGGCGCGTTTCGACTATGCCACGGCCTTGCATGCGGCAGGCGAGATCGAGGCAGCGGTCACGCAATTGCTGGACGCCTTCCGCCGCGACCGCGACTGGAACGACGGCGCGGCGAAAGCGCAGCTTCTGACCATTTTCGACGCGCTCAAACCCACCGATCCGATCGCACAGAAGGGCCGGCGTCAGCTTTCCAGCCTGATCTTCGCATGATCCGCCGCAGCTTCGACCTGCCCGAGACGGTGCCGCTTTTCGTGCTGCCCGGCGCGGTTCTGATGCCGCGAACCCGCCTGCCGCTGAACATCTTCGAGCCGCGCTATCTGCAAATGGTCGAGGACGCGCTGAAGACCCCGCACCGGCTGATCGGCATGATCCAGCCCCTGGACGAGGATGGCGAGATGCTGGCCAATGTCGGCTCTGCCGGGCGCATCCTTGGCTTTTCGGAACAAGAGGACGGGCGCTACATGATCTCGCTCGGGCAGGTCTCGCGCTTCCGGCTGACCGGGGCCGAACAGGGTTTCCAGCCCTATCCGACCGGTCACGCCGACTGGTCGGGCTTCCAGCAGGACGCCCATGGCCCAGAGGAAGACCCCGGCTGGAACCGCGACAGCTTTCTGGGGCTGATGCGCCGCTATATGGATGCGCATTCCCTGTCGACCGACTGGGACGAGGCCGGTCAGGCAGAGCCGGAGCTTCTGGTGAATTCGCTGGCCATGGCACTGCCGCTTGAAGTTCCCGACAAGCAGGCGCTGCTTGAAGCGCCCTCGCTTCCCGAACGCCGCGCGCTTCTGGAGGGGCTTCTGGAATATGACCTTCGCCACGGCGAAAATGACGAGGTGATGCAATGAGCGACGAAACCGGAACCGAAGCCGAAGCCGGAACCGCAACGCCCCCCGCCCCGACATTCGACCGCCATATGCTGGAAGCGCTTGTCTGCCCGGTGACTCATGGCCGGCTTGACTATGATGCGGCGCGCCAGGAACTGATATCCCGGACAGCCGGGCTTGCCTTTCCCATCCGCGCGGGCATCCCGATCATGCTGATCGACGAAGCCCGCCAGCTGAAGGCCGATTAGACCGCAGGCGGTTCGCCTTCTGCCTGCCCCGATACCCGGATTTCAGCGGGGCCGCGCGCGCGGCGGCGGTTCAGGCGGCTGCGGTTCCAGAAGCTCAGCAGGAAGATCGCCGTCAGCATCAGGATGATCGTGGCGGCGGGGGATGCGTCCAGAAAGAAGCTTGCGTAAACCCCCGCCAGCATCCCCGCCAGATTGACCGCCACCGCCACGACCAGCATCCGGCCGAAGCGCCGCGTCGACAGGAAGGCTATGGCACCGGGCGCGATCAGCAGCCCGACCGCCAGAATAAGCCCCGTCGCCGACAGCGTGGCCACGATGGAAAGCGACAGGATGGTCAGAAGCCCGTAATGCAGCAGCCCCACGCGCAGCCCCGATGCCCGCGCCTGCGCCGGATCGAAGGCGTAAAGCATCAGGTCGCGCCATTTCACCACCATCGCCAGACAGACCACCGCCGATATCCAGCCCGCCATGCGCAGATCCTCGGGCCCGATGCCAAGCATATTGCCGAAAAGCACGTGATCCAGATGCAGATCGGTTTGCAGCGCGACATGGATCACGATCCCCAGCCCGAACATGCCCGAAAACACCACCCCCATGGCGGTATCCTGCTTGATGCGGCTGTTCTCGGCCAGAAATCCCGATGCCAGCGCGGTGATCATCCCCGCAGCGAATGCGCCGATGATCAGCGGCAGGCCAAGCACATAGGCCAGGACGATCCCCGGCAGCACGGCATGGCTGACCGCATCGCCCATCAGCGCCCATCCTTTCAGCACCAGAAAACAGGACAGAAGCGCGGTCGGCGGTGCCACCAGCAGGCAGATCAGAAAGGCGTCGCGCATGAAGGGGAAGGTGAAGGGCAGCAGCAGGGTCTCGGTCATGGTGCGGACCTCAGCGCTTCGGCCCCGCGTCGGCGGGCGGCCAGAATGCCGTGTCCGGGCGCGAAGACGAAGGCCGCCAGAAAGATCAGCGTCTGAAGGACCACGATCACCCCGCCAGTCGCGCCGTTCAGGAAGAAGCTGATATAGGCCCCCAGAAAGCTGCTGCCCGCGCCGATGGTCATGGCCACGACGATCATCCGCCCGAAGCGGTCACACAGCAGATAGGCGGTGACGCCCGGCGTCACCACAAGCGCGATCACCAGAAACGCCCCCACCGTCTGCATCGCCGCCACCACGCAGGCCGACAGCAGCATGAAGAACAGCCCCTTCAGCAGCCCCACCCGCAGCCCGATGCTGCGGGCGTGGCTTTCGTCGAAGAACACCACCACCAGATCGCGCCATTTCAGCGCCAGCACCGCCATCGAGACCAGCCCGATCACTGCAAGCTGGCGCGTCTCGGCACCCGATATGGTCAGGATATTCCCCATGGTGATGGTCTGAAGATCGACCGCGATCGGGTTGACGGATACCATGAACAGCCCCAGCCCGAAGAAACCGGTGAAGATCAGCCCGATCACCACATCGACCTTCAGCCCCGAACGCGCCGACAGAAACAGCATGGCCCCCGCCGCCAGCCCCCCCGAAAGGAAGGCCCCCACCGCCAGGGGCAGGCCCAGAAGCCACGCCCCCGCCACGCCCGGCACCACCGAATGCGACAGCGCATCCCCGATCAGCGACCA
>JAUNTV010000108.1 GCA_030538515.1 Paracoccus sp. (in: a-proteobacteria) | reverse complement strand
TTATGAAAACTGAAGCAGCGGCCGGCGGGCTTGCCGGTTCCATGCGCGGCACGCTGATCACCGCCGGCCTTGTCGTGATCGTGCTGACCATGGTGATCCCGATGCCGGCGGCTGTGCTGGATTTCGGCATCGCCATCTCTATCGCCAGCGCCACGATGATTCTGGTCATGGCCTCGACCGTGGCGCGGCCAACGGATTTTCAGGCCTTTCCGGTGCTTCTGCTGGTCTCGCTGGTGATCCGGCTGTCGCTGAACGTGTCATCCACCCGGCTGATCCTGACCGAAGGGCATACCGGCGCGGGCGCCGCAGGCCATGTCATCAGCGGCTTCGCGCAATTCGTCGCGGGCGGGTCGCTGATGGTGGGGCTGACCATCTTCGCGGTGATTTCGGCGGTGAATTTCATGGTCATCACCAAAGGCGCGGGCCGCATGGCCGAGGTCTCGGCGCGGTTCGCGCTTGACAGCCTGCCGGGCAAGCAGCTTGCCATCGATGGCGATCTGAACTGCGGGGCCATCGACCATAATGAGGCGCGGCGCCGGCGCGAGAACGATCAGCGCGAGATCAGCTTCTTCGGCTCGCTCGACGGGGCGTCGAAATTCGTCAAGGGCGATGCGGTCGCGGGTATCGTGATCACGCTGATCAACCTGCTGGTGGGCATTGCCATGGGCGTCATGGTGCACGGCCTGCCGTTGGATACCGCCTTGCAGAATTATTCGCGCCTGACCATCGGTGACGGTCTGGTCAGCCAGGTGCCGGCGCTGATCACCTCGATGGCGGCGGCGCTGCTGTTGTCGCGCGGCGGCGCGACCGAGGAAACCTCGACCCTGATTCTGGGTCAGGCGACCGCCGACTGGCGCGCGCCGGCGGTGGTCGGGGCGACCATGGCGCTGATGTCGCTTGTTCCCGGAATGCCAAGCCTGCTGTTTCTGGCGATCGGGGCGGCCCTTGGCGTTGCGGCCTGGCGCATCTGGCGAAGGCCCGCCCCCCTGCCTGAACCCGCCGACATCAGCGATACCCCGCCCGCGCCCCCCCGCCGCATCGGGGATGAGATCGACATGGATGACATCTGCGTCGAGATCGGCGGTGACCTGATCATCGATGCGCTTGATGCCGGGCGCGGGCTGGCGGCGCGCATCGGCAATCTGCGCACCCATGTCGCGCGCAGCTTCGGCATCATCCTGCCAGAGGTGCGCATCACCGACGATACTGCCTGCGCGGCGAATGCCTATCTGATCCGCGTCCATGGCGTTGTGCGGGGCCGGGGCGTTCTGCAATCGGGCCGGCTTCTGGCGCTTGGCAGTGACGAGGTTCTGTCGCGGCTGGATGGTCATACCATAAACGAGCCCGTCTTTGGTGCCCGCGCGCAATGGATCGATGCCGGCCAGCAGGATGATGCCGCCCTTGCCGGTGCCACGGTCGTGACACCCATGGAGGTTCTGTCGACCCATCTGATGGAGGTCACGAAATCCAGCCTGCCTGAATTGCTGACCCTGACGGCGCTGCAACGGCTGATCGCCGAGCTGAAAGAGCTTAGCGATCCGGCCCGCGCCAAAGCCTATCAGACCTATTTCGACAATATGCTGCCCGAAAAGGTCGCGCCGGAACTGCTTCTGGCCGTTCTTCGCCTGATGCTGGAAGAAGGCCTGTCGATCCGCAACCTGCCGCTGATTGTCGATGCGATCCATGAATGCCGCGCGGCCGGCACCTCTGAGGCTGTGTTCGAAGCCATCCGCCCCCGCCTGCGCGGCCAGATCACGCAGGCCATGATCGGTGCCTCGGGGCGGCTCAATCTGGTGCAGCTTCACCCCGCATGGGAGGCCGAACTGGTCACGCTGGAAGGCAATGCCCAAAGGGGCCAGCCCGGCCTGCCGGTCGCCGATCTGGCGCGCAGGCTGGCGGCGCAATTGCGCAGCGCCCTTGCCGCCATCGATCCGCGCGACGATGCGGTCCTTGCCGTGCCGGACCATCGCCGCCGCCAGATCCGCGACATGCTGACCGCGCAGTCGCTGAGCCTGCCGGTGCTGGCCCTTGGCGATATCGATCCGGCGGCCGATATCTGCCTTCTGGCGACGGTCGCGGCGGGCTGATGGGCGCACTGGCGGCACTTCCGGCGGAACTGGTCGCGGAGCTTCTGCCCTTGCTGCTGGCCTATCTGCGCATTCAGGCGGCGGTTCTGGTGATGCCGGTGTTTTCCGAACGTGTGCTGAGCGCGCGCGTCCGGGTGGCGCTGGCGATGGCGCTGACGCCGGCAGCGGCGGCTTTCGGGCCGCCACTGCCCGATCCCGCGCCGGATATCTTCGTGATCCTCGCGCTGCGTGAAATGCTGGTCGGCCTGCTGATTGCGATGCCGGTCAGGATCATGTCGACGGCGCTGAATGTCGCCAGTTCGGCCATCGGGGCCACGGCTTCGCTGTCGCAGTTGATCGGCACGGGGACCGAGGCCGCGCCCCATCCGATCGGCAATCTTCTGCATGCGGCAGGTCTGGCGTTGCTGATGGCCATGGGCCTGCCCATGCTGCTGATCGATCTGATCGCGCAAAGCTACGCGGCCTTTCCCGCCGGGCGGCTGGCCATTGGCGGCGATCAGGTCGCGGCGATGATCGGGCTGGTCATGCGCGCGTTCCTGCTGGCGATGGCGCTGGCCTCGCCCTTCATCCTTGGCGGGCTGATGTATCAGCTTCTGCTTGGCGTGGTGAACAAGGTCATGCCCCAGCTTCCCGTGGTGTTCATCGGCGCGCCGGCGATCATCTTTGTCGCACTGGTCGGGCTGGCCATCCTGTCGCCGGGGATCATCGGCATCTGGGCCGATGCGGTGCTTGGCACAAGCCTTGAGACCGGCCCCGCCCCTGATACCGGCCCCGCCCCATGAGCGAGGATCAGAGCAAGGACGACAAGCAATTCGACGCCACCGAGCAAAAGCTTCGCAAGGCGCGCGAAAAGGGCGATTTTCCCCGCTCGGTCGAAGTCAATGCGGCGCTTGCCTATCTGGGTGCGCTGGGGGCGGGGGCGCTTGCCATCGGCTGGCTGGTGCCGCAATGGCTGGGCACGGCGCGGCGCATCTGGGAAGAGATCGGCCTTGCCGGCCCGGTTGCGGCGGCCGGACAGACTGGCGTGGGGCTGGAGCCCGCATCAAGGCTTTGGGGGGTGGCGGGCCTGTCCGTTCTGGCCGCGATCACCATCCCCGCGCTGGTCATCCTGACCGGGTTGATCGTGCAGCGCGGCATCGTCTTCGTTCCCAGCAAGCTCGCCCCTGATGTCAAGCGCATCAACCCGGTCAAGAATGCCGGGCAGAAATTCGGCAAAAGCGCCCTGGTGACCTTTGCGATCAATGTGTCCAAGGCGTTTTCGGTGGGCTTCGGCGGCTGGCTGCTGTTTCAATCCCTGCTGCCACAGCTTCTTGCCAGCCGCAGCCCGACCGGCTGGCTTGCCGGGCTGGAGATGGTGATCATGCGCGTGCTTCTGCTGGCGCTTGGGGTCTCGGTGATCTTTGCCATCGCCGATCTGGGCTGGAAACATTTCGATTTTCGCCGCCGCAACCGGATGTCCCTGAAAGAGATGAAGGACGAGATGAAAGAGAGCGAGGGCGACCCGCATATGAAATCGGCCCGGCGTCAGAAATCCATGGAAATCGTCCTGAGCTCGATGCTGGCCGATGTCGAGAAGGCGGATGTGGTGATCGTCAACCCGACGCATTTCGCCGTGGCCCTGGAATGGAAGCGCGGCAGCGGGCGTGCGCCGGTCTGTGTGGCCAAGGGCGTGGATGCCGTGGCGGCGCGCATCCGCGAACGCGCGACCGAACATGCCGTGCCGATCTGGTCCGACCCGCCGACCGCGCGCGCCATCCACGCCACCGTGCAGATCGGGGCCGAGATCGACCCCGATCACTTTGCCGCCGTTGCCGCCGCGATCCGCTTTTCCGAAGCGATGCGCGCCAAGGTGCGGCGCGGCTGGTAGAAGGGGGGCGGCGGGATGAGCAAGAAAGCCGATATGCTGGTCAGGCTGGCGCAACTGGCCAGGATCCGCTCGGACAGCGAATTGAAGCGTTTCGCGGCCTATCGCAACCATGTCGACAGGCTAAGCGCGCAGCAGGCCGATCATCGCGCCCGGCTTGGGCAGCTTTTCGCGGATGAACAGGAATTTTCCGTGGCCGCGACCCGCATGGCCAGTCTGGATGCCGGGCGGCTGGCGCGCGAGTTGTCGCGCCTTGATGCCGAAATGACCCGCCTTCGCCCGGGCTTCGATGCCGCCCGCGCCCGCGCGATGCGTGAATTCGGCCGGGTGCGCGTGCTGGAGAGCCTGTCAGAGACCCTGCGCGCCGAGGCCCGCAAGAAAAAGAACCACCTGTGATGAGCCAGCCGGCCCGCCCCGGAAGGCAGCGATCCCACAGCCCGCAAGACCTGCCTGCACCTTTCGCGCGCCGGCGGGGGTGGGGCAGGGGCACGCCATCGGCACCGCATTTCAGCGCGACCACGGGTGCGCTTTTCGCACGCCTGCGGGGTTGGGTCAGGCGGTGCGCCCTTGATCCGCCCACCCTCGTCGTCGTGCCTTTCGCACGCCTGCGGGGGTGGATCGGGCAACCCCGTCCACACATCGGGGATGGCGGGTCAGGGGGCGGCGGAAAAGCCGAACTGGACGTAATCGCGCTGATAGGCCGCGCGCGCGGCCTGTTGCAGTGCCTCATCGGTCAGAAAATCGGGCCATGGCTGCGGCTGTGGGCAGGGGGGCGCGGGCAGGCCTGCGGATTCGGCCAGCCAGCCAAGGTCGCGGGTCAGGCTTGTTTCGCGCAGGATCATGTCGGGCGAAAGGAAGCGCGCGAAACCGGCCAGAACCTCGGTCTGGCTGGCCCAGATCGGCAGAACAGGCAGGCTGGTCTGACCGCTGAGATTGCGGCGCAGAAAATTCAGGAAATCCGCGAAAAGCCGCGCCTGATCATCGGTCGAAAGATGCGCCAGCGCGCTGTCTTCGGGCAGGGGTAGGCGGTGGATATCGCGCAATTGCTGACGCAATTCGGCGGGGGCCTTCGCCAGAAGATGCCCGAACGCGACCCATGCGCGGTGCAGCGGATGGCGCAGGACGGTGAAGCTGCGGTGATCGGGATGGTTGCGCAGCCATGCGCGCAGCGTGTTCTGGGTGTGGTTGCCGCTGCCGGGCGCGCCGGTTTCATGAAGCCAGACCCGGATCTGGCTTTCGGGTCCGCCGCGCACGGGCATGAACAAAACCCCGCGCCCCGCGTCCGAGGTCAGAAAACTGGGCACAGCCGGGCCCCGGCGCGGCTCAAACGTGGGGATGGCGGTCAGCCGGAACGGATCGAGCCGCGACAGGTCTGCCTTCATCTCGGGGTAATTGCTGACCTTATCCTTCATCTCACGCGGGTTCTGCGGCACCTGATCCAGGGCCGGGCTGACCTTTTCCAGATCGGTCCGCCCCAGCCAGTGCAGCAGACCGGTCATGATCGCGGCGTCGCGCAGATCGTCGTAATTCAGCCAGAAAGCCACCTGCCCCGATGTCTGAAGCCCGCGCAGGATGCGGGTCTGGAAGGTCTCGGTCTCGGCAAGGGTGCGGCGGAAGGTCTCGGGGTCATAGGCGATGGCGGCGGGGATCGGCGTCTCGGTCTGGTTCAGCTTCCACTGGTTGGTGTGCCACGCCAGTTCGGTCGAGACATAGCTGTCGACCGGATTGCGTGTCAGGATGATCTTGGCGCAGCGCCGGTTGGCCATGATCGCATCGAAAACGCGGGGGTCGTGGTCATGGAAATAGCGAAAGCCCGAAAGGTGATCCTCGCGCGTGGTGATCGCGGAAAGCAGGCTGAGGGGATCTGCCTCGCGTTCGGGCATGGTCACGCCACGGATCTGTTCGGTGCCGTGCCAGCCAAGCATATAGGGGTTGAAGGCCTCTCCGAAGCAGGTGACGCGCTTGATCGCGTTCAGCGTCGCCTCCAGCAGATTCGAGCCGGTGCGCATCCCCGCGAAGATCACGAAACTGTTGAAATCAGACATGCCATTCCTCTTCCGAGCGCGTGGCGGGGAAATCACCCATCAGGCGCGGGCGCAAGCCGGCATTGCGCAATCGCTGAAGAAAACGGCCAAGCTGGTTCAGATCGCGCTGCGGCGGCGGCTCATCGTAAAGCGGCCAGACGCCGGGTGTCGGGTTCAGGTCGCGCACGACGCGCTGAAGCATGGCACCGGGGCGGGCAAGGAAATCGGCAAGTTCCCAGATCTCGACATTGGCCTTCACCCAGACCGATCGCAGGATGGAAAGCTGCGCCAGTTCAATTCGTTGCAGCTTGGCGGCAATGCGGCGGATATCGTCGAAGGGCATGTCGGAATGAAGCAAGGGCACCACCCATGCGCCAGTCACCACGCGGATCGTCGCATTGGGATCGGTGACCATGAACCAGTTCAGGCTTTGATTGTCGCGCGGGCCGAACTGAAAGACCTGCATACGGTCGGTGATGCGGATCAGGCTGGTCAGAAAGCCGAAGCAGTCGTAATCGCGGCTTTGCCGGTGCGGCGTCAGCCCGCCCGGCCCGATCGGGGGGCGACCGGCGAATTCCGGCCCGTCCGGCCCGAAAAGATGGCCATGCACATCGGCATCGATCCGGGCCTGAAGCCAGCGCTCGAACCCCGGAAAGAGATCGGTGAAGCCCTGAAGCACCGCATAGGGCGCCGAGGTCTTGCCGTTCTCGCGGTCTTTCTTCGGAAAGCGGCTTTGCATGTAAAGCCCCGGCCGCCCCAGCCTGCGCCTTGCGACGGCGGCGCTGATGACGCGCTCGATCCGGGCGGGGTCGGGTTCATCGCGGGCATGATCGGGGCCGGCATCTTCGGGGAAGCGCGCGATCAGCGCCTGCGCGCCGGGCCAGATCTTGCGCGCGACAAAGCAGCGCGAGGCCGCCAGCATATCGCCGTGATCACCGTAAAGGATATAGGGTTTGCCCTGATCATCGAAACTCGCCAGCGTCAGAGAGCGGCTTTCGATCCGGCTGGAATGACGCCGCACGAGGGTCTGGAAATAGCTTTCGTCGGGAATCCATGACCAGCGGAAGAAGCGGTCGAACGCGGCGCGGCGGGGATCGGACAGGATCAGTTCCAGCGTCTCGCGCGTCAGGCACCACCATTGCGACCCAAGATGCGGCACGATCCCTTCGGGCGGTTTGCGCCTTATGCCAAGCCTGCGCTGAAGCCTGACCAGCCCGTCGAAAAGCCGCCTGTGCTTGCGCCATGAGACGGGGAAGAACATCTCGAACCGTTCGTGCCCCAGCCCGCCCACCGTCCAGCCCACATCCGCGGCGGTAACGCTTTCGATGAAATCGACACCCTTGTGGCGCGCCAGATAATCGCTGAGTTCCGCCACCGGACGCAGGGGCAGGCAACTGCCCGAGGCGACCAGAACATGGGTCACGTCCGCGAACCGGTCCATAAGGGTGCGCGCGGCGGCCTGCGTCGCCTCGACCATCGAGAACATGCCCCAGTCGCAGCACATGCGCGGGGTCCAGACGATATCGCCCAGCCCCGCCAATGCCTGGCGCATCGCCTGGTAATCGGCAGCCGGGGTGCGCGTATCGACATGGATCGCCACCGCCGCGCCGCCATCGTGCCATGTCCTGACCATCGCGGCCGCGACCGCCAGTTCATCATGGCACAGAAACACCACGCCGGGCCGGGTCGCGGCGCTCATGCCCAGTTTCCTTGCGAAATCAGGCCCAGATCCTGCAATTGCCGCCAGTCACTATACAGGCGCGATTCCTCGTTCCACAGCATCATGTCATCTTGCAGCACGGCGCTATAGGCGCGGTATTCCTGGCTGTCGGCGTAATGTTCGCCCCGCAGCATTTCCTCGCTGGATTTCTCGATGAAGGTCGACAGGAACTTGGCATGCAGAAGAACGCCCGAGATACGCTCGCCCCCGTCCTCGTCATAGACGAGGTTCAGCTTGCGCGGCAGCGCCATATGCGTCGAGGAAATATAGGCATAATTGTGCCGCCATTTCACCAGCGGTATCTTGTTGAGCGCAGGCGCCTGCGCCGGGTTGCGCCCGAAGAAGCTGCGCGCGCGCGGACCGCCCTGAATCCACAGGTTGCCGTAGCGCCCGTTCTTGTGGATCATGTAATTCG